>CACZQD010000064.1 GCA_902783215.1 uncultured Erysipelotrichaceae bacterium | reverse complement strand
GTGCGAGTCGTGTTCGTGATATGTTTAAACAAGCAAAACATAATGCTCCATGTTTAATATTTATCGATGAAATTGATGCTGTTGGACGCCAAAGAGGTGCAGGATTAGGTGGTGGACATGATGAACGTGAACAAACACTTAATCAATTGTTAACAGAAATGGATGGATTTGGTGCTAATGAAGGAATTATTATTATAGCTGCAACTAACAGACCAGATGTATTAGATCCAGCTTTACTCCGTCCAGGACGTTTTGATAGACAAATTACAGTTAATTTACCAGATGTAAAGGGACGTAAAGAGATATTAGAAGTTCACGCTAAAGGTAAGAAATTCGCTAAAGATGTGGAATTAGGTAATATTGCTAAAAGAACTGTTGGATTTAGTGGTGCTGATTTAGAGAATTTACTTAATGAAGCTGCTTTACTTACTGTTCGTCGTAATAAAAAAGCAATTACAATGGCTGAAATAGATGAAGGACATGATCGTGTTATTATGGGACCTGCTAAAAAAAGTAAACAATATACAGATCATGAAAAAGAAGTCGTTGCATATCACGAAGCTGGTCATGCTGTTGTTGGTATTAAATTAGAAGGTGCTAATGAAGTACAAAAGATAACTATTATACCTAGAGGTGCAGCTGGCGGATACAACTTAATGTTACCAAAAGAAGAAACTTATTTGTCGACTAAAAAGGAACTATTAGAAACAATTAGCGGTTTACTTGGTGGACGTGTAGCAGAAGAATTGGTATTTAAAGAAGTTACAACTGGTGCACATAACGATTTTGAAAAAGCTACAAAAATTGCTCGTTCAATGATTACTGAATATGGTATGAGTGATTTAGGACCAATGCAGTTTGAACACCAAGAATCAAGCGTATTCTTAGGTAGAGATTATAATAAAAGTCGTAATTTCTCAAGCAAGGTTGCTTTTGAAATAGATCAAGAACAAAGAAAAATAATTAATGAATGTTATGAAGAAGCTAAAAAGATTGTTTCTAAAAATAGAGATTTGCTTGATTTGATTGCAAAAACTTTATTAAAATATGAAACTATTACAAAAGAACAAATAGAATATTTAGTTGAACATGGTCATATGCCTGAAGAAACTGAAGAAATAGACCATGATTTAGATGAATTATCTTTAGCTGAATTAAAAGAAATGGCTAAAGAAAAAGGTATAAAAAATTATTCAAAAATGAATAAAGATGAATTAAAAGAAGAATTAGAAGATATTGAAGAATAATTCTTCTTTTTTTTGAAGATTAAAATATATTTTTTAATCGTATTTTATTTACATTTTCGTCACTTTAGTATATAATTGTTTTATAAGGAAAAAAAGAATAAAAAGAGGATTGTTATGAAGAAAGAATTATTTAACTATCAATTTAATAAACATTATTCATTACAAAAAATAAACATATATGCTTATTCTTTTTTTGCTACTAAAATATTGATAAAAAACGAAATAACTGATGATTTTTCTGTTGATTTAGATAGTATAATATCACATATTAGTGATAGTTTGGTAGATAATACTAATACTGAATTAGTTAATTTAAGAAATGAGAATCATGATAATTATTATAAAATAAATATTAAATTTTTAATGAATATTGATAAACGATACAAAAAAATAGCTGATAAAATTTTAAATAGCTATACTAAAATAGATGCAAAAGAAATACTTAATGATGATATGGATGATGCTATTGCTCATCAAAAAGCGATAAAACTTATAAATTTAAGTATCGAAAAATTACGAGAAAAAATGCAAGATGATTTATTAGTAATAATGAATTTTGTTGATGAAGAAGAAAGTAAATTAGATAAATCATTTTTAAAGGAAGATAATATTATTGCTAATAAGTTAAAAAAGCATTATAATGCTCTTTTACTTCATAAATCAGTAATAAATATGGATAATCTTAATTTGGAGATGAAAAGACAGAAAGCTCGATTAGGTATTATTAATAAATTAAAACCACTTATTGATGATTATAATAAAAATATTGAATCATATAGCAAAAAAGAATATCAAGTAGATGATATATTGATTTTAAGAAAAAATCTTTCAATTATTCTAGGTGAATATATCTTTTTATTAACACACCAAGAGTTTCATGATGTTCGAAAAGTTTATCAAGGTATTTTAGATGATGATTATAGTTTTGTTGATGATTTTTTATACACATATAAAATAATTATGAATAAAGTGTGGAGATACATGATAACACCACTAGATGAATATCATTTTGATTTTTATTATTTAGTGTGTATGCAAGATAATTTAGAAAATGATGTTTCTGTTGGTTTAATGAATAGATATAATATGCATTGCTATAAAAATCTTGGTTACATATGTAATATTGACGATAATATATTTGATGTGCTTGATGTATCAAAATATGAGCTGCTAAATATTAGATTACCACATGAAATAGAAGAGAAGTGTGAATTTAAAATCAATGATCCTGATAAAATTACAGTATCTGCAATGTATAACAAAGGAAATAAACAGATATATAATGAACAATATGATGTAATAGATATTAGATAGGAGGAGAATATGAATACATTAGTATATGGATTTAACAATATTGGTAAGACAGAACGTATTATTATTCCTAATGTGGAAAAAATGATAGAAAAAAAAGAATCATTGCTTTTTTTAGATACTAATGTAGAATATTATCCTCATTTTAAGAAACTGTTATCAGATAAGGGATATAAAATAAATATAGTTAATTTAAAAAAAATTGTAAATAGTAACAGTTTTAATCCTCTAAGTCTTCCATATTCTGTTTATAAAAAAAATATGGATAAGTGTATTTTACTATTAAAAGAAACTAGTGGATACATATTTATTGATATAAGTGATCGAAAAATAAAAAACAATTGTATTGATATATTTATTGCACTATCGCTTCTTTTATTTAAGTATGCTAGAGAAGATGCTATTAATTTATTTAGCTTAAATAATTTGATTAAACATCAAGATATATTTGGACTAACGTTAACTACATTAGAAAAAGGAGGATTAGAATATCATTATTTAGCTGAGTTATTAGCAAGTTCTAATGAAGATATATATGCTACTTTTCAATATTATATAAATAAATATTTGTTGTATGAAAATTTATCTACACTCCTTTCATATAATGATTATAATTTAGAAAATATAAAAAATGATAGAGTCGCACTGTTTATAATTAATAAATATGAGAATAAATTTATTAGTAATTTAGCTAATATATATATTGATCAGGTTTATAATGTAGTAAAAGAAAACAATATTAAAATGAACTTTATATTAGATAATTTAGAAAAAATCAATAAAATTAATAATCTTAATATTATGTTGAAAGATAACAATATAAATACATATATAGGTATTAATGAATTAGATGTTTATAAAAAAGATTATTCTTTAACTAATATTGATGTAATATATAATTTGAATGATGATGGTACAGTTATTAAAGTTTCAGATAAGAGTAAACATAAATATAAGGAAGCAAAGTATCCTAAGCTAAAACTAAATAAGGAAGTAGATTATCCTAAATTAATTGAACATCCAAAATTTTTATTTAATTTAACAAATTATATAAATAAAATGAAAGGTATGTAAATATCTTTTTTTTAGTTGAGAAAAAGTAAAAATAATAGTATAATGATAAAAGGTGATTATGTGAAAAAAGATAATTTTTTGAAAGGTGCTTTTGTGGCTACTGTTTGCTTAGTACTTACAAAAGTATTAGGTATATTATATGTAATACCTTTTTATAATATAATTGGTTCTAAAGGAAGTGTATTATATGGATGTGCATATAATATATATGCTGTTTTTATTAATTTATCAACTATAGGTTTACCACTGGCTATTAGTAAGTTAGTTAGCGAATATAATACTTTAGGATATGAAGATTTAAGGAAAAGATCATATCAGATGGCTTCTCGTATAATGATTATTACAGCCGTTATATCATCTATAATTCTATTTGTTTTCGCACCTAATTTAGCTTATTTTATTATTCCAGACATGTCATATGGTAATACGGTTAATGATATAGCTCTTGTTATACGTGTGTGTTCAACAGCTATTATATTTGTTACATTAATAAGTATGATTAGGGGATATCTACAAGGAATGAAATATATTCGAGCATCTTCTTATAGTCAAGTTATTGAACAATTTGTCAGAGTATTTGTTATAATTTTTGGTAGCTATTTTTATCTTAAATATGTTGGAAAAAATATGAGTATTGCAGTTAGTATTGCAGTATTTGGAGCAACATTAGGAGCAATAGTTGCTTTAATGTATTTAAGTTATAAAAAAACAAAAATACCTAAGGTTAAAAATTATAAAATAAACAGTGAAGAGAAAAAAGTAACTAATAAAGAGTTATTGAAGAAAATTATTACCTATACAATACCTTTTATTGTGATGGGTCTTATTGGTTCATCTTTTGAATTGGTTGATATGTTTACAGTGGTTAGAACACTTACCAAATATAATTTTTCAACTGAGACTGCATCAGTTATTATGAATATTGTTACAACACTAGGATCAAAACTAAATGTTATTATTACAGCTATTGCTTCTGGATTAGTTGTTAGTTTGCTTCCAAATTTAACTAGTGATTTTGTTAAAAAAGATATGAAAGAAGTTCGTAAAAAGATTAATAGAACTTTACAAATTGTTATATATATAACTTTACCTATGGCGGTTGGACTTAGTTTACTTGCTGTTCCTGTTTGGAATATTTTCTATGGAGCTAGTGAATATGGGCCAAAAGTATTTCAAGTAAGTATATTTATTGCAGTATTTAGTAGTATTTCGACAAATATTATTGTTGTCTTACAGTCTTTAAATTTACGAAAAAGTTTATACATAAGTTTATTTGCTGGATTTGTCTTTAATGCAATATTTAATATTCCATTTATGGTTTGGTTTGAAAAGGTTGGATTGCCAATTTATTATGGAAACTTAGTAGCTACAATGCTTGGTTATGCTTTGATGATCTTTTTAGCACTTTTTGATTTAAAGAAACATTTTAGTGTGGAATATAAGGATACGCTGAAAGAATTATTAATTACAATAATAGCTATTGGTGTGATGAGTATCGTAATAATTATTATGAAACAGTTTATTCCAATTGATCATTTAGGACGTATTACATCGATATTTGGTGTTGGGTTATATGCTTTAGTTGGTGCTTTAGTATATTTTGTAATTACATATAAAACTGGGTCATTTAATAAAATAATAGGTTTTAAGTTAAGGAGGAAACATGAAAATAGGAATAGCTAATGATCATCATGGTATATTAGTAAAACAAGAATTGACAAAATTTTTAATTAGTAAAGGTTATAATGTTATAAATTACGGAACTGATAGTGATGAAAACATTGATTATTGTGATTTTGCCTTTAAAGTTGGTGAAGAAGTAATTAATAAAAAAATTGATTATGGAATACTTTTGTGTAATACAGGAATTGGTATGAGTATTGCGTGTAATAAAGTAAAGAAAATTAGATGTGCGAAAGTAAGTAATGTTTATGAAGCACAAATGACAAGAAGAGATAATGATGCTAATGTTATCGCACTCAGTGCAAGAGAAGATATAGAAAAATTAAAAGAAATAGTAAATGTTTTTCTAAATACTCCATATGCTAATATTGAAAGATATAATCGTCGAAAAGATAAAATAGATAACTATGACAGTTAAGCTAATTCTATATATTATCACTGTTCCACTTTCAATATGGGCATTGGATAGTGTAAATATAAATGGTATATTTAAAGTAAATAGGGTATATCAAGCACGTATATTATATCTTTTGATTAGTTTTGGATTATCTTACTTATTTACTAATTTTCTATATGATTTTTTTCTAAATTGTCAAATAATAAAGTAGTATGTTTTATACAAAGGAGGAAACTTGATGAGTATAAAAAAAATACTGCTTTTTTCTTTTATGATAATGATGATACCTTTTATTATAGTTACTTTATTTATTAAAGACGATGAAATAACCTTTAATTTTAATTCAAATTCAATTGTTAGAGTTTATAGAAAAGATAAGAGTGTGATTGAAAGAGTACCAATTGAACAATATGTTGTGGGAGTTGTCTCAGGAGAAGTACCAATTAATTTTGAAATGGAAGCATTAAAAGCTCAAGCTGTTGCTGCACGTACATACGTAATGTTTCAAATACAAAATAATATTAAAAATGATTATGATGTAGTAGATACTGTTGATAATCAAGTGTATAAATCAGAACAAGACTTAAAGAATAAGTGGAAAGATAATTATACTTCTAATATTAATAAAGTTAGAGAAGCTGTTTTGGGTACAAGTGGTGAATATTTAACCTATAAAGACAAAGTAATAGAAGCATTTTTCTTTTCAACAAGTGTGGGATATACAGAAAACAGCGAAGATATATTTGTAGAAGCATTACCTTATTTAAGAAGTGTTGAAAGTAAATGGGATAAGATTTCACCAGTTTATACTGATAGTGTTGAATTTAGTAAATTAGAGTTTTATAGTAATCTACAGTTACCTTATCAAGATCAAATAAATATTGATATTTTAGAAACTACTAAAACAGGAAGAATAAAACAAATAAAAATTAATGGTCATAAATTTACTGGTAAAGAAGTATGTGGAATGCTTAAATTAAGATCAACTTGTTTTAAAATTGTTGATAATAAAGATAAAGTAAAAATTGAAACAAAAGGATTTGGTCATGGTGTTGGGATGAGTCAGTATGGTGCGCAAGGAATGGCATTAGAAGGATATAAATATACTGATATATTAAAACATTACTATACCGGAATACAAATTGATAATTATAATAAAAAATAATTTTTGAGTATAAAAATCTATTTATTGTTCAAACTTTTAATGAGGTGAGAAAATGAATAGAAGGTTAAAGAAACCAGTCATCTATGTAATTTATGGATTATCTTTTTGTTTATTATTAGGTGGTATTATAATGCTTGAGATAACTACTCATAGAAATAATGCTAATCCTGAAGAAGAATATCAATATGTATCTGATACTGTTCTCGATGAAGAAGAAACTGAAGATGATGATATTCCAGTTGTGTCACAAAAAACAACTATTGTTCGTCCGTATACTGATAAAGATGTAAAAATAGTAAAAGATTACTATGACTATAAGGGTAATGAAGATGAACAAAAGAAATCCATTATTTATTATGAAAATACATATATGCCAAGTAGTGGTGTGTCTTATGGTAAAGGATCTTCTTTTGATGTTGTTTCTATACTAGATGGAACAGTAAAGGAAGTAACAGAAGATACAACATATGGAAATATTATTCGTATTGAACATGATAAAGGTTTAGTTAGTACTTATGAAAGCTTAACTGATATAAAAGTTAAAAAGGGTGATAAGGTTAAACAAGGTGATATTTTAGCTAAAAGTGGAACTTCTAATTTATCAAAAGAGTTAAATAATCATTTATATTTTGAATTATCTCTTAATGGAGTAACAGTTAATCCAGAAAATTATTATGATAAATCAGTAGATGAATTATAAGCACATAAATGTGCTTTTTTATGTATAATTTTTTAATTCCTAGATATACTTTATTAAGGGGTGTATGATGAATAAGAATATGAAAGAAAGGATCTTGAAGGAAGCTAATCATATTATTGAAACTAAAGATACATTAAGAAAAACGGCTTGTCTTTTTAATGTATCTAAAAGTACTGTTCATAAAGATATGAAGGAAAGACTTTTATATCTTAATAAGGATTTATATACTTCGATTGAATCTATTTTAGAGTATCATAAAGAGATTAGACATATAAGGGGTGGACAATCTACAAAATATAAATATCAAACACTAGAAAATAATATATAAAATTACTATTTTGCTTGGGAGACTAAGATTAGTTTCTTTTGTTTTATGATAATTTGGAAAAATTTGTTAAAAATTAATGCAAAAGATTTTAATTGTGGTATAATGGATATAGTTTATGGGGTGATAGGTATGTTTGCAAAGGATATTGGTATAGATTTAGGGACAGCAAATGTATTAATATATATTAAAGGTCAAGGAATTGTTCTTAATGAACCGAGCATAGTAGCAATTGATGAAGAAACAAAAAGACCACTTGCTGTTGGTCACGAAGCAAGAGAAATGTTTGGACGAACACCAGGGACTGTAAGAGCAGTTAGACCGATGAAAGATGGTGTAATTGCTGATTTTGAAGTTACTCAAATGATGCTTAATGCATTTATAAAAAAAGTAAATGGTAAAAGTTTCTTTTCAAGACCAAGAATATTAATATGTTGTCCTTCAAATATCACACAAGTAGAAAAAAATGCTATTAAAGAAGCTGCTGAATTAACAGGAGCTAGAAAAGTATTTTTGGAAGAAGAACCTAAAGTTGCTGCTATTGGTGCTGGAATGGATATTTCAAAACCAAGTGGTAATATGGTTATTGATGTCGGTGGTGGAACAACTGATATAGCTATTTTATCATTAGGTGGAGTAGTTACTAGTAGCTCAATAAAAGTAGCAGGAAATACTTTTGATAATGATATTATCAAATATATTAGAGAAAAATATAAATTATTAGTTGGTGATAGGACAGCAGAAGATATTAAATTTACAATTGGTTCTGTATATCCAAACGGACGAAATGATAAAATGGAAGTTAAAGGAAGAGATTTAGTTACTGGACTTCCTCATACAATTACGTTGTGTTCAGAAGAAGTTGAAGAGGCTTTAAGAGAAAGTACATATAAAATTATTAATGCTGCTAAAACAGTATTGGAACAAACACCTCCTGAATTATCGGCTGATATTATTGATAAAGGTATTGTTGTTACAGGCGGTGGATCATTAGTTCATGGTTTTGATGAACTATTATCATTGGAATTAAAGGTTCCAGTATTTATTGCAGAAAGTCCTTTAACATGTGTTGTTGAAGGAACTGGTATACTACTTGATAATTTACATTTAGTTGGAAAATAG
>CACZQD010000063.1 GCA_902783215.1 uncultured Erysipelotrichaceae bacterium | reverse complement strand
TTTTAATTTGCCCTAAATCTAGTCCTACTGCAAGATCGGCAATTGTTGTATCTTCAGTTTCCCCACTACGATGAGAAATAATTGTCTTATAACCATTTCTTCTAGCTAAATCAATTGTCTCTAATGTTTCAGTAATTGTTCCAATTTGATTTACTTTTAAAAGTATGGCATGTCCTGCATGATTATCAATACCCATCTGTAAACATTTTTTATTAGTTACAAATAAATCATCACCTACTAATTGAACCTTATCACCAATTCTTTCAGTAATTAATCTAAATCCATCCCAATCATTTTCATCAACAGGATCTTCAATAGAAATAATTGGATATTTACTCACTAATTCTTCATAGAATTCAACTAACTCTTCCGTAGTTAAACTTCTATCTTCACCAACTAAGTTATATTTACCATCACTATAAAATTCTGATGCAGCAACATCAATAGCCAAACAAACATCTTTTCCTGGTTCATATCCAGCTCTTTTAATTGCTTCCATAATAAGATCAAAACCTTCAGAATTATTATCTAAATCAGGTGCAAAACCACCTTCATCACCTACTCCAGTAGCTAAACCTTTTTCATTTAATACTTTCTTTAAATTATGAAACACTTCAGCTCCAACTCTTACTCTTTCTTTAATAGTATCACGTTGTGGAATAATCATAAATTCTTGAAAATCTAATTTATTATCAGCATGAGCACCACCATTAATAATATTCATCATTGGAACAGGAAGTAAACTACCATCACCAATATATCTATATAAAGGTAACCCTTTATATTTAGCAGCAGCCTTTAAAACAGCCATCGATACACCTAAAATTGCATTAGCACCTAAGTTAGATTTAGTTTCAGTCCCATCTAATTCAATCATAGCATAATCAATTTCTTTTTGATTCAAACAATCCATTCCAACAACTAAGTTTTTTAATTCATTATTAACATGATTGACAGCATTTAAAACACCTTTACCCATGTAACGATCTCCACCGTCACGCATCTCTAAAGCTTCACGTTCACCAGTCGAAGCTCTGCATAGAACTGCAGCTCTACCCATAATACCACTTTCTAAAATAACATCTACTTCTACTGTAGGGTTTCCACGAGAATCTAATATTTCTCTTCCAATTACATCTTTAATTTTACTCATATATTCACTCTCCTTTTATATAATTGTAACACATTAAATATATATATTCAATAAAAAAAGAATAGATATTAACCAAAATCTATTCCATGTTCCTTACCCTTATAAAGAGTTTATCATTATATAATACATTTTTTATTTTGAGAATATACTCCACTTTTTATTGCTATTTCTGTATTTTCACGATCATATATTAATCTTTTCTGGTCCATTCTAGCTTGAGATACTTCATATGTTTTAACATCCAACTGATGTATAACATATGCATCAATCATTGATAAATCTTGATATCTATCATTATCAAATACATCATCAATTATTTTATATAATTCTTTAGTGTTTTTATTTGCAAATTCTTTTAATTTGTCTTTAGCTTGTTTTAGTTCTTCTTTAGTTAATTTATCAAGCATTAAATCTGAAATAGAATGTGTAGCTAAAAAATCATAGGTTTGTAAAATTTCATCTTTCGTACATTCCATATTAACATACTTAATTATTAAATCTTTCATTCTATCATATTGTTGATATTTAACTAATAATTCTTTATCTTCTAAAGATAGTTCTGATACTTTCTTATTATTTAGTTTTCTTTTAATCTTTTTTTCTCTTTTAGATTCATAAGATAACCATTTTATCCATTCTAATTCTGGATGTTTTAAGTAAAATGACCCTGGAATAACATAAAACTTAGTCCCAATTTCACTTAATTCTTCTATCATTTCTCTATTAAAATCTTTACTCATTTTTTATATCCTTCTTTCTAATTCTCATTAAATTCTATTATTTTTTTATACTTTTTTTCCTGTTCTGATGTCATTTTATTACTTTCAATGAATCCCTTTGTATCCAATTCATTATATAGAGAAACCATAGTTTTTAATTCTATATTAGACAATTGTTTAAATAAATTAGTTAATCTTTTATAATCATTATATTCAATACATTCACAATACTCTTCTTTTGTCTTTTTGGTAATGATAGGAGGAGCAATATTATGCATTGCCATATTATAAGCAAGTAAAATACGGGCTGTTCTACCATTAGCATCTTCAAATGGATGAATACGTAAAAATCTAATATGAAAAATAGCTTCTGTACTTATTAACTCATCTTGTGTTTTAGCATTATCAATCATATAATTATAATCATCAATTAAATACCATAAGTCATTACGAATCATTGATGGTTTACTTCTTTCGACTTTTGATCCATTTACTATAGCTTTCGTAGTGCGAAAATCAGTAATTTCCCCACCACTAACTAATGATGCTATTTCACATACTAAATTAGTAAATTCATAATGATTTAATTTATGATCATTCATATTAAATATATGATTAATTGCACTTAACTGATTAAATATTTTAATAGTTTGATTAGCATTAGCTAAATCATCTTCGATTCCTTCTATTTCTAAACTACCATAAGCTAAACGATATTTTAAAGCTTCAAAATAGGCTTTTTTATATTGATTCTCATTTTCTAATTCAAAAATCATAATACCACTTCCTAATTGAAACATATTATATCAAAAAAGATATTTAAAGTAAATGATATTATATAACAAATAAAAATAGAGATTAATTAATTTCTACCCCATATTCAATCATTTTAGCTTTTTCAACTTCCTGAAGTTCTATAATAAAATTACTAAATCCTTCAACATCATATTTTTGTAAATAATCAAAATATTCAATTCGACGTTCTTCAGGAATAACAATCGGAATTTCATTATTACTAATCAGTAAATGATTGATTAAAACTCTGCCTGTCCTTCCGTTACCATCTTCAAAAGGATGTATATGTTCAAAGGTAATATGAAAATCAGCAATCTTTTCAACTAATGATAGTTCACTGTTTTGATAATGATACAATAATTCGTTCATCTTATTTGGTATTAATTCAGGATTTGGTGGGACAAAATCCGCTCCTTTAATAAAAACCTTTCCTTTTCGATATCCACTTATATCTTTAATATTTTTATTTATATGCTCATTTAGTTTAATAATTAAACCACTATCAAATTTATTAATGTTGTTAAAAGAATAAGTTAAAGCATATTTTAGATTAATAGCCTCATATAATTCTCTTGGATTAACATTTTGAAGTGGCAAAGATTCATCTGCAAAAATTATAGAATATGTTTCGGCATAAGATAAAGTATTTCCTTCAATTGCATTTGAACTATTCACACTTCTAGTAATAAAATTTTCATAATAGTCTTGGTTTTTTAAAGCGTCTAAAAATTTATTCATATCTATCTTCTTCTTTCTATATATAATTGTAACATACTATTTTAATTCATTCAATATATTTAAATTTAAATAATTAAAAATTTAAAACCATTTCTTTTACTCAAATTATTTGCTTTATTAAGTATTTAAATAAAAAATACAGTTAATAAAGCTTTAATAAGCTTTACATAATTATCATTTATAGATTAATATTTTTCAAGTATAAAAATATTTTCTAACTATTATCTTTGAAATTCACAATATTATTTGTTAATATCCTTTTTATCTGATAAATAGTATTTTATTACAATAAAAAATTGAATAAACTATATTCAATTTTTAATAATACTATTTATAAAAACTACTATATCTTTCAAGTATTCTATCTTTACCTAATATATTCATTATTTGACATAAATCAGGAGTACGACTTTGACTTGTCAAAGCAACACGTAAGACTGTTGCAACATCAGCAACATTTCCTTTATAATTATCAGGATTCTTTTTATAATCTTTCATATTAGAAGCATAACCCAATTCATCAGCTAATTCTTTTACTTTATTAAACCACTCTTCACTATCTAAAGTAAAATATTTATCCATATATGTTTTTAAGATTTTACTTATTTCATTTTTATCAGTAACATTACCCCATTCATAATCAGTAGGATTATATAAATCATCATACATATACCAAATAAGACCTTCTATATCGCTATATTTAGCAATATCTTTACGTGGTTTAACTTGTTCTCTTTCAATATTTAAAATAGATTTATAGTATTCTGGATCTTTCTCAATTATTGATTTTAATGAATCACTATATTTCTTAGACCATTTATAACTATCTTCATATAACTCTTCTTTAGTCATTTTAGAGATAATATTTTTAGATATATCATCTAATTTCATTAAGTCATATAGAGCTCCTGAAGAACTCATTTTTTTAGGATTATATTCAAAATCTAAATATGACTTATCAGGATTTGCATCGTGCCATTGTTCATAGTTGGAATTAATAATAGTCATTAATGATTCAACAACAGCCATGGTAGGATAACCTAATTCAGAATAATAACTCATTGAAGCTTCTGGATCTTTTCTTTTACTAATTTTACGAGTACTATTACCATCTTTCTTTAAAATTAATGGTGTATGAATATATTTAGGTGCTTTAAAACCAAAAGCATCAAACATTTCAATATGTTTAGAAACACTAGATAACCACTCCTCACCACGAATTACATGAGTTGTACCCATTAAATAATCATCTACTACATGAGCAAAATGATATGTAGGTAACTGATTATCACTTTTCATAATAATATCATCAATATCATTCTCATTAAGCATAAGTAACCCTTTTACTTCATCAATAAAACGAAATTTTCTATCAAAATCACCATTAGATTTAAAACGAATAACATATGCATCCCCATTTTTAATACGTTCTATTTGTTCTTCAATACTTAATTTGCGGCATTTAGCAAATGCCCCATGATAACCTGGTCTAACTTTTCTTGATTCTTGAAATTCTCTCATTTCATCTAATTCTTCTTTAGTACAAAAACAAGGATATGCTCTTCCAATACTAATTAAATGTTTAATAAATGTATGATAGATTTCTTTTCTTTTGCTTTGAATATATGGCCCATAATTACCAATAACTTGATCTTTAAATTCATATTCATCAGGAGTCATATTATAATCATTTAAATTATCCATAATTAGCTCAACAGCACCATCTATTTGACGAGCTTGATCCGTATCTTCATTTCTTAAATAAAAGATACCATTAGTATTTTTAGCAATAACAAAATCAATAATAGCTTGCATAAAATTACCAATATGCATATAACCAGTTGGCGATGGTGCGAACCGTGTAACAGCTGCACTCTCTTCTATTGTTCTTCTTGGATACATTTTTTCATAATCTTCAATCGTTTTATTAATATCAGGAAATATTAATTCAGCTAAATCTTTATTAGTCATTTTATCCCTCCTTTGAAAATTATATCAAAAAATAACAAGAAAAGATAGTATTATTTTAATCTTGCCTTGTTATTTTCTTTCATAACTTCTTGTATTTCATCCAATTCGTACTGTGTCATATTAACTGGGTAATATAATTCAAAATACTCTTTTATTGCATTTACATCCCTATTTTCAATAAAAGGTTGTAATCGAAGATAATCAGATGAATGTCTATATGGATTTCCTTCATCATATATTTTATCTTCTTTTGATACTCTTTCATATTCATCTATAATATTTTCATCTTCTAAAGAAAATGAATCTTGTTTATTAGAAACAACCATAGAATCAGCATATTTATTTGTTTTTTGTAGTACTAGTTGTTTTTTTACTTTATGTTTAGACTTATTTTGAAGATTTAAATAACGTCCAAATAATTCATTAACATCAACTTGCCCTAATAATTTATATATTTGTACATATTTTTCAAAAGCTTTTATAACTATCTCAGCTACTTGATAATATAAGTTAGAATTGTCTTTTATCATTGTTTTAAAACGAGGAAAAACAACTTTTCTAAAATAAGAATCTCCAGGATTAAAAGAAATTCTATACCACTGAGAAAGATTATTTAATAAATTTTTAAATCTAGTTGAACACGATTTAAATTCAGCTTCATATTTCGATATTTTAGCATTAATTTTTTTTACTTCATCATAATTATTAGAAGTTTGTTTAATTTTTCGAGATGGAATATCTCTTCTTAATGAATACCAAAACTCTTCCCAATCAGTAAATACTACATCATCTTTATTAGGAATAACCATTAATTTATCAAATAATTTTTTATCTGATTTATATATAACTCTATGTGGAATAAACTCTTTCTCTTTTGAAGACTGAATATAATTATTTCGCTCTAAAATAACAACAGTAGTTATTTCACCTGGATGATTATCAATAAAACTATCTACTAATGACTTAAATTCACTTGATTCTCGTAATTCATTTGTATCATTAAAATTACTAGTTATATTAGATATTTCTCCATATGTACCACTCAATAATACTTGTCTTTTATTATATCTGTTACCAATTGTAATGACTAATTCATACATATTATCCCTACCTTCACTATATATAGTGTACTATAAACTTAG
This sequence comes from uncultured Erysipelotrichaceae bacterium, assembly GCA_902783215.1. Classification (GTDB taxonomy): domain Bacteria; phylum Bacillota_I; class Bacilli_A; order RF39; family UBA660; genus RUG12438. The sequence goes on along the minus strand of CACZQD010000063.1, from coordinate 6,346 downwards.
CTTTTTTGCAAGATATTCATTTCTACCATGACCAGCTATTGACTGATCAAAATTATTTAAATAATAATTATTTCTCTTTAAATCACTATAAACATTACTTAATCCATAATAATTGATTAATGATAAAGTCATATTTTCATACATCTTTACCGCACCTTCATATTGATTTTTATCTAATTGTATAGTTATTGGTACTAAAATACGATTATATAATTTTTCTGATAAATAACTATTAAAATAATCACCGGCAATATAATTTGATATTAATGGTCCAATTGTATCATAATCTTTAAGTATTTGAGCATATTTTTTATCTTTTTGTAAAACATTATCCCTAAATTTTCTCATTTTTTCTAAAACACTGTCATTATCTTGTTTTCCAAGTATTTTACAAATAATTGTTGTTAAGTAACAACCACTAGATGTATCTTGTTTATATATAGGACAATCACTATATCCATAGTTACGACAATATTTATAATAGTCTGCATCAGAAACTCTAGCTTTTTTCTTATCACACCAATAATCACCGTTCCAACGGTAATTTATACAACTCATAAGATCCCCTCCGAGAAAGTATTATACCACAATTTATAAAAATATCAAAAAAAGATAGTTAATCTTTCATACTATCTTCTTTACTTTGTTTCATTTCAATTGTAGCTTCATTTAATGCGTCATCAAAAGTTTTAATTTCATCTAATATCATACTATATCCAGTAGCCGCACCAAATCCATGTTTCAATGATTTAAGAGCTTTAGAAAGCTTACGTATATATGTAATAATCTCTTTTTCCTTATAACCAACTGCATATATTAAAAATTCATTCCCATCTGTTCTAATAATTTCAGTACTAGGTAATTGTGTTTGAATTAATATATTAGCAGCCTCACGAATAACATTATCCCCTTCTTCACGGCCATGATTATCATTAATATAAGCTATATTATTTAAATCAATCACAATAATACATTGAGGATATGTTTCTGATTCATCCCATTCTTCTACTTTAGAATTTAAATAATTACGATTCTTTAATGAAGTTAATTGATCAATATATTTTAATTTATCTTCTTTTGATAACGTATTTTTACGATTTTCTATAATCTTTTTTACAATATATTTAAATCTATTTATAGTTTTAAATATTAAAATAACTATTATCAAAGTAAGTATAATAAACAAAATTAGTGAATAGTTAATTGTCTTATATGCAAAACTTGAATAATTATCACTAATGATTCTCTCAACATCATTATAATTTAGATAAAAATTAAATAACTTTGAAAATAATTCATTAGAATTACCATTAATAACATAATTATAGTTTATACTATCAAAAACATAATCTATTTTATAATTTTTAAAATTACGAGTCTTATAAAAATCAAAATTATCTCGATCAACTAATAAAATATCCTTACTACTCATTTTAGATAATAATTGATTAAAATTATTATATGTAACAACAGATACATTTAAATTTTCTAAATATTCTTTTAATTTACTATTATCAATTATAGAGATTTGTTTACCTTTCAAATCATCGATATCATTAATAGAAATATTATTATTAATATCTGATACAATTAATAAATTACTAGTTATAACATTTGATGTATAAATTGCTTTATCATTTAACTGTTCTTGCTTAATGTTGTTAAATATAATATCAATATTATCTTTATTAAAATCATTAACTATATCCAGGTAATTATTATACTGTTTAGATTTAATATTAATATCAGCAAAATCACTAAAATATTTCATAACAACTTGATTAATTCCTTTAAGTTTATGACTTTTCACATAGTCATACATACCATTTGGAATATAACCATATAAATAATTTTTACTTTTTAAATCTGTCTGCTGCTCATCACTAATAGAATTAATACTATAATAATCATTTAATAAATTTTTATTATAAGAATTCCTTTTATCAACTTTCCAACTATCATAATATTTTTTTATAATACTATTTAAATTCTTATCACCATTTAAACTTAAAACAAAATATTTTTTCTTATTAAATTTATATCCAACTTTTACATCATTCATCATCAAATATTCCGAAGCTGAACTTTTTAATACAATAAATGAATCTATATCTTCAGAACTATCTAATTCAGATAGTGTTTTAAATGGAATAATTTGATTAGAAGAATCTAATTTCTTTTTAAAATAAGTTTGATACTCTTCTAAAACACCAATTTTTTTACTAACTATTTCACTTAGATTATTATATACTGTATTATCTTTACTAATCAAAATATAATTATCATTATTTATCAATATATCATTATTATCTACTTTATCAGTCAAATGAAAATTATAATCATTTTGTACATCTACATCAACAGTAGTTGCAACTGGATTAAAGCTTAATCCGGTTTTTTTTGATAAATAATCTAAATAATCAAACAACATCCCTTTACCATTATATGTTATCCCCGGAATACCGCTAGTAATCGATATATCTATTACATTATTTTTATTATCTTCAATCCATTTTTTTTCATCGAGCGTTAAAGATTCTTTATTATTTCTAAAAAGAAAGAATAAAAAAAGCGAAGATAATATAAGTAATAATATAATTATTAACCATACTATTTTATGCTTTTTTTTCATAATTCACCTACCATACAAAACTATCTGATGTTTTATGCTTACTTACATTAATTGGATATGTTTTGCTTTCTTCGTTATCACTACTAACATAAAGTGCGAAATCATAATATTTTAACTGTTTTTTACTAAAATACGTTAAAATATCCTTACTCATATCCTTAATCTTATTAATATCTACATCATCTTTAATATTAACAATTATTTTTACAGTACATAACTTAGTATATATATCAATACTATTTACCTCATCTATCTCATTTATACGTTTTTTTACTTTACTAATAGTAGATGATGATAATTTATACTTTTCATGATCTTTACATCTATTGCCATATGTACCACCATTAGAACTACTAATCAAATAGACTAGGACAAAAATCATTAATATTAAAACAATTAACATAGCAGCAACAAGTAATTTATGGTTTTTCATCCAACCAAATACTTTATTCATAAAACACCTCTATTTTTTTTCTAATTTTTTTAATACATCATTAACTACATCATCAGTTCTTTTTTGAATAGCTGATATAGATTTATCTAGTGCAGGGACACTTTTTTCTGCAACAAACTTGCTTAATTCATGTACTTTTTCTTCTAATTTCTTAGCTTTACTTTTAGCGCTTTTCAATACTTTTTCTGATGATAAATCATCTATTGAAGCTTGTATATCTTTAACCTTATCCTCAATAGCCTTTTTAACATCATCTTTAGTAATACTTCTAGCTTTATTAACTAATTCATCAAGTTTATTCTTTAAATCACGTCTTAACTCACTACCTTTTTTTGGTGCGAACAACATTCCTACACCAGCTCCTATAAGCGCTCCTAATGCAAAAATTTTAATTCCATTATTTTTCTTCATATTCATCTCTCCCTCTCTTTTTTCGAAAAATATTTCCAATAAAACCGGCAATAGAATCAATAATTCGATCACTAATTGTAGTAGCATATGTAGTAGTTCGATCAATAATCTCAAACACACCATCTACTTGATCAATTTTTCTTTCAACATCATCTAATACCTTATCAGTTTTATCCAATATCTTAATTAATTTTATTCCAATAACTACAAAAACTATTACTAAAACTATTAAACAAATATAAAGTAGTGTTGGTAATAAAGTGCTTAAATCAATTGTCATCTTCATCATCTCCCTCATACATATTATCTATCAAATCAAACAAATCATCCTCATTTTCATCACTTTCGTCATTCTTTTTACTTAAAAGTGAATCTAATTCTTTGCCGATATCCATTGTAATATTTTCTAAATCTTCCAAATCATGATCAATCTTTTCCAATTCTTCTGATTTATCATGTTTATCATCTACACCAGATAGTTCATCTAATATATCATTATCCGCTTCTTTTTCAACCTCATCAAAAACTTCTTCTTTTTTATTATCCTCATCATTAAATAAAATAGAATTATTACCAAATAAAGTATTTTCAAGTTCATCTTCTAAAGTACCGTATGCTTTATTACGAATACTATCCACACTCAAACCATCCACCGCTTGATACTCTGATTCAGTCTTAGAAACAATATCTTCTTTATGATAATTTTTATCTAAAATACCATATACCGGAGAAATAATTGGTGTTGGTTTAAACTTATTAACCTGTTTAACCTCTTCATATGGTGCGGTATTACGATGCGGTAACGTAGGTGGTTGCTCATCTTTTTCTTCGATAAACCTAGGCTTTTCCTCTTCTCTAAATTCCCTTTTCTTCTCTTTTTTTTGCTCATCGTGTTTTCTAAATAAATCCAAGTCATCAAAGTCTTCATCAGTAAAGAAAATAGGCTTTTTCTCTTCTTCTTTTTTCTTTTCTTCTTTTATTTGTTCTAAAGCATCAATCTCACTTGTTTTTTTTCTTTTTTTAGCAGGTTTAACTTGTTCAACTTGAACTTCTTCCTCAACCTCTTCTGTAAACATATTTTTAACTTTATCAAATAATTTCATTACTTCTCCTCCTCAACTTTTAATTCAAATTTATTTGACTTAGTACTATTATCAAACAAATCATACTTACCAGTTTTATTAGTAAAATAATCCTCATCTAACATTAATTTAACAATCTTTTTATTAAATTTAACAGTTGATAATATATAAGATGCATTTAAAACAGCTTTATTTAATTTTTCTTTTGTAACAGCCGCTTCAACACGAGCATTATTATAATAGAAATTTAAATAATATAAAGAACCATCTTTATTGATTTCCAAAAAACCATCTCCATTATTATCAATTTCTTTATAATAATAAGCATTTGTATTAACTTCATAATTTTGGTGTTTTTTATAATAATAACTTACCGTATCAATATATAAATAATAGTAGCTACCATCACAATATAATTTTTCCATTCCATCATCACTTTCGATATGTGTCACACCCCGTGGAATGTAATACTGATATCCAATACCCTCATTATTATATAGCTTGTTTTCCTTTGATAAAACAACATCAACAATATTATCAATATTAGAAGTATCTATTCTAACGATTGAGCATCCCGTAAGGAATAACAAAATCAGTAAGATAAAGTATTTTTTCATACGGTCACCCTCTCTTAACCATTATATAAAAAAAAAAGAATAATTCATAACTTTTTTATCTACTTTACATAGTAAAGTGTAAATAAGTTGACACTTCTACTTATAAATATCTACCATGTATATTGGATATCCAAGATTATGAAACTTTTCCTCATACTCTGTTGGAACATTATCTTTAATATCATCATTATACAAATTTAAACTAATATCCCTTATTTTATAACCATAATCAGTGAAAGATTTTAAAGAAAATTCAAAGAACTTTCTATTATCAGTTTTCATAATAATATGACAACCATTTTTAAATAATTTATCATATTTCTTTAAAAAAACTTCATGACTTAATCTACGTTTTTGATGTCTATCCTTTGGCCAAGGATCAGAAAAATTCAAATAAATTGTATCTATATCTTTATCAAAAACCTCATCAATATATTGAGCATCCATTCTTAAAACCATTAGATTATTCATACTTTCATTTTCTAGCTTCTGCAAAGCCCTAACCAAAACACTATCATACTTCTCAATACCAACAAAATTGATATTAGGATACCTCTTTGCCATTCCAATAATAAATTGACCCTTACCCATACCAATTTCAATACATAATGGATTAGAATTATTAAATGGATACTTATACTTTTTATAATCACTAATCAAATAATTACTACTATTCATAATAATATCTTTATTCTTAACATTTCTAAGACGCATATAACCACCAATCTAATTGTATCACAAAATAGATCATTTGCATATAATTAATTGACAGGAGGATTTATGAAAGATAAACGTAATTGCGGAGGAATACCTCCAATGTATCCAGGACCTATGCCCATCCCCACACCATACGGAATGGGATATAATCAAGGATATACAAACAATAGTATAAGTTCAAATACACTAGAACAACAATTAAATAGTATTAATCAACAAATAAATAATATAGAAGCTAGATTAACTAAATTAGAAAACATGACAGGAAACAATACAACATATAATGATACTAATTATTATATGGTCTAAACTAATAAATATTTATTAGTTTTTTTATTTTTTAAAAGGAAATAGACAATCTTTATCGAATAATATAAGTGAGGAGAACAATAAATCCATTAAATATTAAAGGAGGAAATACTAATGATAGAAA
>CACZQD010000062.1 GCA_902783215.1 uncultured Erysipelotrichaceae bacterium | reverse complement strand
TCCATTTACATCGCATTCAGGTGTATCTACATCTACACTTGTTATTAAAGCATCATAATTACCATCGTTTACAATATCAAAGGTAAACGATATTGTATCTCCTGGACTTGTTAATGAAGCTTCATAATCATCTATTTCTGTTGGATTATTTTCATTTACTTTAGGATGATGATTATTTAATACTTTTGCTGATCCTGTTGGATTTAGATTTGATACATTTTCAAAATGGATATCCCAATTAGATTTTCTACTTACAACATCCCCACTATTTACAAATAATTGTCCTGTAAAGGCTGCATAAATAAGGCCAATTAAAGATATTACTGCTAAAGCTATTATAGATACTGTTATTATCTTACTTGATTTATTACTCAACACTTTATATCACCTCAAAGAATGATAAAACTCTTATATTAAAAAATAAATACAGATCTTATCTTCTGTATTTATTATATCATCTACCCCCCCCCCATGTGTCAAGAGGGTTTTGATATTTTTCGCAAACATTTTATTATTTAGTCCTAAATATGAATACATTTATTAATATGGCTTTAGTACAAGTTGTCAAAAGAGATGGTATTCCATTTGAAGTAATTAATCCTAAACCCAGTAAAGTTTTATTAGAAGCATTATCAGAAGTAAATGAAATGATTAACAATCCTAAAAAATACCCAAGATATAGTAACAGAGAAGATTTAAAAAAAGCGTTATTATCTGATGATTAACTATAAATACAATGTAGTTTTTTCTACTAAATTTAATAATCATAAAAAAAATAAAAAAGCAAAATAAAGATCTCGATGAATTATTGGATATAATTGACAAATTATCAATTAAAGAAGAATTGGATCCTAAATACCGCAACCACAAATTAATTGACAATAAATATTATAAAGATTGTTTTGAATGTCATATTAAACCAGATTGGTTATTAGTATATCAATATATCGATGATAAATTGTTACTCTTATTAATCAATACAGGAAGTCATAGTGAAATATTTTAAAATAGGTCTTAAATATAATAAGACCTATTTTTAATTTAGCTTTTGTTTTTTGTTTCTCTTTTTAAAGCGTCTAATGTAGCTTTTTTATTTGTATAATAATAATCATGTGGATATTTTTCTTTAAAAAAGTTTACTAGTTCTTTTAAATCCTTTTTTGTAATATATTGATGATATTTATTAAATAAATTAGTAACTATTGCATCAATAACTACTTTATCATTTCGAATATCATGATTTTGAAACTCTCCTATTTTACTATATTTTCTTAATAGCTGATCAAATTCAATAAACATTTTATTTTTAAAATAATTATTTTTTATTGCAGATATAATATTTTTATTTAAAAGTAAATATTCAAACATCGAATGATGAGGATCTATTGTTATATGACCTTCTATATTATATATTAAATTACCTGGTGCGCTACTGACATACGTAACATTTGGGTATAATTTACACACTTTCTTTAGATTTTTATTAACTAGATCAGTTAAATCTATTTTAAGTAGATTTGGTACTCCACATACGTAAACTTGAGTATTTGGATTAGTATGATATATTTGTTTTAATACTGCTTCTAAACTAATTAAATCACGTTTAAATCCATATAAATTATAATGTTTACCTTTACGTGTTATATTATCCAAAAATGATCCCGTATAACCATTATAAACAATAATATTAGCTGTATCCTCTTGATTGTACTTAATTACATCTTTTACGCCTATATCTTTCTTTAAATCAATAGGATAATACTTATCTAAATCTTCCTGTGTGAATTCTTTTGTTTGCATAGATGTTGATTCCGATCCAAAATCCATATGCACTTGTTTATTTATTTCAGACTCTTTAATATTTGAATTAATCCATTCAAAGATACGATCATCATTATTGTTTTGAGCTCTTGCATATGAATGTAGTTCTGTACTTATATTATACATTCTTAATATTGATGGTAGATCTTCGTTACGCATTAATAATGGTTTAATCATATCTTTCATGCTATAACCTGTAGCTATAGAATTACCTAAACTAGTCATTAATAAATTAGTCTTTTTATCTAATGATAAAGTATGAGCTAATTCTTCATTTAAATCATATAATTCTTTCTCAATGCTTATAATTTTTTTATTATAAGGACTTTGATTTTTAATTGAAAAATTATCCATTATCTCACCTCTTTAATATAGTTTAAAACATCATTAATAGTATTATTAAAATCATCATAATCAACATCAAACCATTTGATATTCATCTTATTATTAAACCAAGTATATTGTCTTTTAGCATACCTTCTACTTCTTTGCTTAATAAGTTTAATTTGTTCTTCTTTTGTCTTTACGCCATCAAAATATTCAAATAATTCTTTATAACCTATAGGTGTCATTACTGCTTTAGTTCTTATTTTAGTATCATATATTTTTTTTGCTTCCTTCTCTAACCCTTCCTCTAACATTTTATCAACACGATTATTTATAATACTGTATAACTTTTGTCTATCAGTTGTAAGACCAATAAATAATACATCATCATATATTAATTTATCAGTTTTTTCTTTTTTACTATATTCTTGATTAGTATCATTAAAATAATTAATAGCACGTACCATTCTTTTACGATTATTAATATGTATATTGGTGCCTGGATCTATTTTTAATAACATATCATATAGCTCTTGATTTGTCTTATCTTGATATTGTTCATTACTATCACCAACAAACTGATAATCATATAAAGCTGCTTTAATATATAATCCTGTACCACCAACTATAATAGGTATTTTACCTCTTTTTTTTATATCATCTATAGTATTTCTACAATCTTTTTGATAATTATAAACTGTATAATCTTCATCAATATTCTTAATATCTATTAAATGATGATCTATTCCATCCATTTCTTCTTTAGTAACTTTAGCAGTTGCAATATCTAGTCCTTTAAATATTTGAGTACTATCTGCATTAATAATTTCACCATTTATTTTCTTAGCTACTTCCACACTCATTTTTGTTTTCCCTACTCCAGTAGGTCCAGTTATTACTATTATCATAAATCACCTTATTTTTTTATTATTTTCTTTAATAAATTTTAACATATTAGATATTGATTTTTTAATCATATCTTTATTATTTTTAACATTTAACATTTTAAATATATCCAGTATATCCATATCTTCGTATTTATCATTTATATTATCATTTAAATCTACAATTGTTTTTATATCACATTCTGTTAAACAATAAAAGGATAATACTGTTCCTAATAAATATCGATAATTATCAATCATAACTTGAGATATACAGTAATCAAATTCATCTTGATCTTTTTCAAATCCAACACTTAACTGATTATAATAGTGTTCTTCTTGAGTATAGAAATGTCCTAATAAGTCATAACAGTCTTCATCAAATTCTTCTTTAGTATACTCAAAAAAATATTTATTTAATTTTTTTAAAGTATCTAAATTAATATTACCAAATTTTTCATATCCTAATAGAATAGGTGAATAACTCTGATAAGAATTAATACAATCAATTAAATCACCAATACGATCATTTGGTACTATCTCACTATATGGAATATTTTTTTGTTTCAAATAATTGATAGTATATGTTTCAAAATAAATAGATATAAACTCTGTTAAGATATATTGATTTAATGAACTATTAGATTTTAAATTAGTATAGTGAAAAAACTCATGTACTAAAGCTACAACATCACTATAATTAAAATTACGATTAATATTTATTAGTTTAGTATTTTGATTATTTAATAAAGAAATATGTGAATAATTATATTCGTTATTATAACTAAAATCAATTGTACCATCACTAATTAATTTATAAAATGTCTTTAAATATTTAGAATCTATTGATGCAATTACTTCAGCAGATATATTTATAACATCTAAATATGTTATTTTATTTTCATTACTTTTAAAATTTATATCAATATCAGATAAAGCATTAGATAATTCTTGGCAAAAGAAATCTAATAAATCAATATTATTAATTAAAAATTGATCATTTCTAGAAAGCAAAATAAATACTCTATTTAGATAATTATTTAATAATTTAAATTCATCATTACTCATAAAAACCTACTTTATAAACATACTATCTCCAAAGGAGAAGAAACGATATTCATGATCGATAGCATCCTGATATGCCTTCATAATATACTCTTTTGATGCAAAAGCACTAACTAACATAACAAGAGTTGATTTTGGTAAATGAAAATTAGTAATTAATGCATCTATAGCTTTAAATTCGTAACCTGGATAAATAAATATATCTGTCCATCCACTGCATGCTCTAAATTCATTATATAATCCATAAATAGTTTCTAAAGTTCTTGTTGTTGTTGTCCCAACACTAATAATTCTTTTACCACATTTTTTAGCATCATTTAATATCTTCGCACTTTCACTATCCATGCCATAAAATTCACTATGCATTTTATGTTTAGTTACATCACTTACATTAACAGGTCTAAATGTTCCTAAACCAACGTGCAAAGTTATATAAACAATTTTAATATTCTTATCTTGAATTTTTTTCATTAACTCTTTAGTAAAATGTAACCCAGCTGTAGGTGCAGCGGCACTTCCACTATTTTTAGCATATACCGTTTGATAACGATCTTTATCTTTTAATTTTTCATGAATATATGGAGGTAATGGCATTTCTCCTAGTTCATCCAATATTTCATATAAAATACCTTGGTAATTTAATTTAAATACTCTAATACCTTCATCTTTAACTTCCACACATTCAGCTTCTAACTTATCACTAAATTTAACTATACTACCGACTTTAATTCGTTTAGCAGGTTTAGCCAAACACTCCCAGACATCTTTAGAACTACTGTTTTCTTTTAAAAGTAACAATTCAATTACCGCACCAGTTTCCTCTTTTACTCCAACAATACGTGCTGGAATAACTTTAGTATCATTCAAAACTAATACATCATTTTCATCTAAATAATCAATAATATTTGAAAAATAAGTGTGCTCAATATTCCCTGTTTTTTTATCTAATACTAAAAGTTTAGAATTATCCCTTTTTTCTAATGGTCTCTGAGCAATTAAACGCTCCGGTAAATTATAATTAAAATCATCAGTTCTCATAAAAATCACCTACCGTTATTTTAACACAATATAGAAAAAAAAGATATAATAATATACCTTTTAATTATATTTCAATAACCTTATTCTCTAACAAATTATGTTTTAAAAAATCACTAATTATATTATTTATTTGATCTGTTTTAGGTCCTTTAAATACATCGTGAGTACAGCCACTCACATATACTAAACACTTCATACCCATTAAATTATCATAAACATATTTACCACTCGATTTAGGAACAACATTATCATTTAATCCCTGAATAATTAATGTAGGTATAAATACTTGCTTTGGAGTATTATTATATTCCCTTACCAATGTCATAAATTCCTTTACAGAAGATAAAGAAGCTTTAATCATACGGCCAGCAATTGTACCATATCCATAATCTTTAGCTAATAAATTCCCTTTTTTTATCACACTAATTAATTTATCATCTTTATCATAAAAATATTTAAATGCTGGAGCGACCAAAACTAGCTTTTTTATTTCCTTATACTTGGTAGCTAAATATGTAGCAATAACACCACCCATACTATGACCTACTACATAAATTGACTTATAACCATTGTCAATTAAAAATTCCAATTGTTTCTCTGACTCATCAATCCAATCAGTATATTTATTCTTAATACGATTAACTGATTCATGTCCAGGCAAAGTAAACATAAAAACATCAAAATTATTGTTTAATTCAAGAAATCTAGCTAATGGTTCTTCATCAAAAGTGCCACCAGCAAATCCATGAATTATCAATATTGCTTTTCTAAATAACATCTACTATCTAGCCCTACCTAAGCTTTCTGGTTCAAAGCCATCGTTTCCATTTAAGATTTGTCTAGCTAACTCAGATCTATGTTGTTTAAGCATCTCAATTTCCTGCCTTTTACGACGTAATGTTTCATCGTCCACATTAGCTATCTGATCATATTTATCTTTTACTGTTTCTTTTGCTCTGTTAAAGAAGTTTTTAACATCCTCCTTAAAGAAAGCAATTTCAGCATCAGTTTTTCTGACAATATGTCTTTTTGTATCGGATAGTTTTGTTCTAATTCGATATTTAGAATCAAAATATTTATCAACTAAATTTTCTTTAAAAATATCAACTTTATTTTTTAGTTTATTCTTTTTATCAACTACTTTTTCTTGTACATTGAGCGCTGCTACACCAACACCAGTTTTAGCAAGTTCAACTTTATCTTTAATTGCATCTTTAGCATAAAGTGCACCTGCTCCAACATAAGTAGAAGCAGTTAAACCTATATCTTTAATACGATCTTTTGCATCTAATGCAGTATCTTTTGCATTGCTAATTCCTTCTAAAGCTTTATTTTCCACAACTAGTCCCACTTTTTCAGCACTTAAAAGAATCGATCTAAATGATTTAGTACTAGCCAACATTTTTAATCTTTGTTTAAAATTTTCAAGTTTGGCTTTAGAAACTCTCTTAATTTTTCTAATTTTTCTTTTAGTAACTATTCTTATTCTTTTAAACTTTTTCCCCTTTTTAGCTATTTCTTTTGTCTGCTGTTCTTCTTTTTGAGCTGTCTTTAACTGATTATTAATTTTTTTTAACTGTTCTACAGACTTACCTATTTTATTTAATATATCATTGACATCATCATTACTAATTTTTCCAAATGATTCATTTAATGCTTGGACTGAATCACTAAGTTTTGTAATCTCTTCACTCATAATTTACCCCATCATTTCATTTACTAATGCACTTACTTGTGCGAATTCTTCATCCGATTCAATATCATCAAAACTTAAAGTTCCATCATTCAAATCATTAACAATAAACGCAGTAACATCATAATTACCATCATTAGCTGGTATACTACATAAAGCATATTGCTTGTCATTACCATCTAACTTAAAGAAAGTTAAAACCTCTGCTTTTTTAGATACTCCATTTTCATCAACATAATCAAATAAAATCTCTTCATTTTTTTCCATAAATCATCCTCCTATTTTTGATTTGATAAGTATTTAGCTGTTCTTACCATTTGTGCGGTATAACTAAATTCATTATCATACCAAGCAACTACTTGTACCTGATACAAATTAACATCAATTTGACTTACCATTGTTTGAGTAGCATCAAATAAAGATCCATAACTAATTCCAATAATATCAGTTGATACTAAAGCCTCTTCTGTGTAACCAAATGATTCATTTGCTTTACTTTTCATATATTCATTTATTTTTTCAACAGTAACATTTTCACCCTTAACTACAGCAATTAAAATAGTAGTTGATCCCGTTGGAACTGGTACCCTTTGAGCAGAACCAATTAATTTACCTTTTAACTCAGGAATAACTAGCCCGATAGCTTTAGCCGCACCTGTTGAATTTGGAACAATGTTAATAGCTCCTGCTCTCGCACGTCTCAAATCACCTTTGCGATGTGGCCCATCTAAGATCATTTGATCTCCTGTATAAGCGTGTACTGTTGTCATAATACCACTTTTAATTTCATATAAATTATTTAAATTATAGGCCATAGGTGCTAAACAATTTGTAGTACAAGATGCAGCTGAAATAACTTCATCACTACCATCTAATATCTCTTCATTAACTCCATAAACAATTGTTTTTAAATCATTACCTGCAGGCGCAGAAATAATAACTTTACGAGCTCCTGCTTTTATATGTGCACTTGCTTTTTCTTTCGATGTAAAAAATCCAGTACACTCTAATACTACATCAATTCCTAATTCTTTCCATGGAAGATTAACAGGATCTGGTTCCTTATAAATTTTAATCTCTTTCCCATCAACAATTATAGAATCATCTGTAGCTTTAATATCATGTCCTTCATATCTTTTTTGTGCAGAATCATACTTAAGTAAATGAGCCAACATATCTGGGCTAGTTAAATCATTAATAGCCACAATTTCCATATCACTTCCAAACATTTGTCTAAAAGCTAACCTTCCTATTCTTCCAAAACCGTTTATTGCTATTTTTGTCATTTTATCTCCTCCTATTCAATACAACTTCCACCAATAAACTCTCGCAATACCGAATCCGCTGGTATAGTATCTGACGGTATTGCTAAAAAATTCCTCAAAAAATTTATTAATCTTAGTGCCTCTCCATATTCTTCACTGTCCTCTGGAACATTATATAAAAGAGGCTCAACATAAGTTTTCAAAACTCCTATCTCATAAATAAGTGATGAATTGACAACTTCATCAACATTGTCTTGATAAGGAAAAATATTATTTGTTTCTCCTCTTCGAACATTAGACCATAACTTCATTGTCGCTAAAGCACCTTTATTACGAGTTTTATTATCACGTACAATTCTTCTTAATTTACGAACATCACTTGTATGCACATGTGTATGATTATCAATATTTATTTGTGTTAAAGGGCCAAGATAAATACGATACTTATCATTATTATCAATAGCCATTGATAATTTATCATTCAAAGCATGAATACCCTCAATAATGACAACTCCTTTTTTACCTAAAGTTAATGCTTTATCTCTATATTCACGTTTACCAGTCTTAAAATTATACTTTGGCAATATAACACTCTCTCCATTTAATAGTGAATTCATCTGACGATTAAATAGCTCAATATCTACTGCCTCCAAACACTCAAAATCATAATTACCAAACTGATCTTTAGGTGTATCCTCCATATTCACAAAATAATCATCAGTTGAAATAGCATATGGATTATATCCTAAACATTTTAAATATAAACCAATCTTTTTAGCAGTAGTCGTCTTACCAGACGATGATGGGCCAGCAACTAATACTATTCTAGAACCACTTTCAATAATGTTTTGAGCTACCTTATCTAATTGTCGATTAAAGTTTGCTTCTGTTAACAAAATCAAATCAGCACTATATCCAGCTGATACAAACTGATTTAAATCAGCCGCACTTGTTATTCCTAAATCAGTTCCCCAATCATTATACTCCTGAAATTTATCAAATATTTTAGAATAGTGATAATAATCCAATACAACCTCAGGATTAGCTAAATCAGGCAACTGCATCACAAAACCATTACCACCAATATAGTTTAATGTAAATCTATTAATAGCTTTAGTACTATAAGCCATACGACTATAATAGTAATCAATAATATTATCCAACTTATATAAATTAATATACGTATTAGAAATATATTTTAAAACATTTGCTTTATCATCTTGTCCCATTTGCTTAAAATATTTAATAGCATCCATGCGTGATACTGTCATCTTTTCAAACATTAAATCAGCATTAACAATATTATGCATTTCATTTTCAATATTCTTAATAACATCTTCATTAATAAAAGCATTTTCAATTGTACAATAAACACCTTTATCTTGTGAGTGTTGGCAAACAAGTTTAGCATCATTTCCTAAAACATGTTTAATAGCAACAAACAAAATAAAATTGCAACAACTACTATAAACACGATTACCAACTATACTACTACGATCATAATAATCAACTATACAATCCTGCTTAATCTCATCATCAAGATCAACAAAAGAATTATTCGCACAACAGGCAAGTATATCAAAATCAAATTCTCTTTTTAGTAGATCACCTACTTCCTTATAGGTTGTACCTTCCTTAACATAAATATCTCTTCCACGAAAAGAAACTTTTATATCTTTCATTTTATCCCCTCCTATTCTAATTAAAAATAATATCTTTCTACTTTTTCAATTGATAGTGATCACTCGAACTACCAGTATGATTTCCTTCAAATAATACATCCTCATTTAAATATAAAACGGGAAATATAGATGACTTATTTTTAGGAAGCTTATTACAATCTGTATAACCAGAAGATGAAATAAAATATTGCATATAAGACTCCTCGCTAGGTGTAATCGACCAATATGTTATTCCATATTTATATAGCCAACTATTAGTTGGTACTCCACCTGCATTTGGATAACATTTTCCACCATTATTATAACAAGTATCATCAACTCCATTTGCAAATGTATACAAATAATCACTAACGTACAATAATCCTACAAAACCATTCCAATTTATACTATGCCCAGCACTAACTATTTGACTTTTTTCATGGACATAAATCTCTGAAGCAGGAGCAATAAAATCAGATGATACATATGGTATTGAACCTAAATAATATTTACTATTGCTAATAATATTTTTAGCATTATTATCAAATAAATTATAGTAATCATTATTTAAATATAAATTAATATTTGCATTAGACCAATCATTTATCCCATATTCACCTTTGCTATCAAATATCATATTATTCGTTAATTTTTCATCTTTGATTATTTTTATTCTTTGCTTTTTGTTTCCATTTTCGTCTTCTACTTCAAATATTCCAATTATTCTCCATATTTCTCCATTAAAATCTACATAGTTATATGGATCACTACCTATATATCTGTAATCTGTTAATGAACCAGTTTGTTCTGTTGCTGGATGTTCAAATGTATACATCTGATGTGATGCTTCACTTCCAGATGTGTATGTTGCTGATGCATCATTTACTTTTGATAAAAGTGTTGATACTGCTGTTGGCTTTTGATATGGTGTAGAACCATCATTATTTGTCTTAGCTTGATTATCTGCTTCATATACTAATTCTATTCCTAAGTTAGATATACTTACATTACTTGTTGGTAATTTATCTGCTGTTATTGTATCTTTATATGTTAATGTTACTTTCACATTCTTTGTTTCTTTGCTTAATAATTTATCATTTGTTGATACATTTTGATTATTGTCGGTATATTTCATTGTATATTCAATGTTTTCACATACATTTCTGGCAGATGTGTCTGTTTCATCGCCATTTACTGAACATTTTACTGGTCCTAGTGTTAAACTAGTTAATGTTGCATCATAATCTCCATCGTTTACGATATCAAATGTAAAATAAATACTATCTGATGGTGTTATGAGTGTTGCTTCATAATCTTCTATTATGGTTGTATGTTCTCTTGCTTTTGGATTTGGTGTTACTACTGAGGCTGTGCCTGTTGTTTGAAAGTCTGATACATTATTAAAATATATATCAAAATTACTCTTTCTATTTATTCCTGTTCCTTTTGTATTTAAGTTTTGTGTAAATATGGCATATATAATTGTTATTAAAAATAAAACAACTATTATTGATAATGTCATTACTTTTTGTTTTTGTCTAGTTAAGAATGATCTACTGTATCCATATCCTTTTGATATAAAGTTTGGATCTTTTAGTGATTTATATTCATAACTATCTCTTGATTTAGATAATTTTCTTAATCCCTCTTGAACTTTTGGATTATGTTCTGTTTTTATTTTTTCTTCTATTTGATCTATAGTTAATGGTTCTATTTCTTTTTCTCCATAATCTTTTATATCTATATTCATTTTTTGATAGTTATTTTCTAGTAATATTTCACTTGCATATTCTTTGCTATTTACTTTATCTACTATATATATCTTAGCTATATCTATTTGCATTCTTTGAGCATATTCACGATACATATAACTATTATTATATGATGATTCTTCATAGAATGCTTCTCTTGATGGTTGTAATATTTCTGTTAATGATAAATCGTCTTGGGGGTGATTTATTATTCTCGGTTTATATAATTTATATTCTTTATTTATCATTATTCCATATTCATTATATTTTTCTTTAGATACAGAATTTGTTATGCTGCACTTATTTAAAGGTAAATCAGCATTACCTATCATTGCATAATTAGTTTGTAGTGTTATTATTTCATTTTTTATAGTTATTTCAACTTCTGTTATTTCTTCTTTATACTTATCTAATAAGTATTTAATATTACCGTTTTCGATTGATATAGTAATATTTATTCCATTATTATCTAAATAGATACTATTACCTACTGGTTTTATATCTTTATTATTCATTTGCTTAATAATTTTTTCTAGATCATTTATTATTAAATCAAATGCTGGATTATTTAAATATTCTCTGTTTAAACCAATTGATAATAATGTTTTCTTCATTTCCATATCATCACTACCTTCTATTATTAATTTTACTATATTTTGTTTGTTTTTACAAGAATTATTTATCATTTGTCTATATATGTATTATTTTTAAATGTATAAGTATCTCTATTTTTAACTATCATAGTATAGGAGATGATTAAATGCTTATACCTACTGTAATTGAAAGAAATAACTCATCGGAAAGAGCATATGATATTTATTCTAGATTATTGAAAGACCGTATTATTTTATTAAATGGCGAAATAGATGATAATTTATCTAATATTATTGTCGCACAACTTCTTTATTTAGATTCATTAAGTAATGATGATATTAGTATATATATTAATTCACCGGGTGGGAGTATTACTGCTGGAATGGCTATTTATGATACAATGAATTATATTAAAAGTAATGTTTCTACTATATGTATTGGAATATGTGCTTCTATGGCTGCTTTTTTATTAAGTAGTGGACAAAAAGGAAAGAGACTTTGCTTACCTAATAGTGAAGTAATGATTCATCAACCTCTTGGTGGAGCACAAGGTCAAGCTACCGAAATTAAAATAGCTGCTGAAAGAATATTGAAATTGAAAGACAAATTAAATAAAATATTATCTAAAAACACTGGTAAAGATTTAAGTGTAATTGAAAATGATACTGAAAGAGATTGTTTCTTATCTGCTGAAGAAGCATTAGATTATGGATTAATTGATAAAATAATTAACTAATAAAAAAAGAGCCTAAGCTCTTGATGAATACTTACCATCGGCAGTATATATAACAATTTTTTCACCTTGCTCAATAAAAAGTGGAACACGAACCTTTAATCCAGTTTCAACTGTTGCGTCTTTTAAGGCATTATTAGTTGTATTACCCTTAACAGCAGGTTCTGTTTCTGTTACTTCCATTGTTACTTTTTCTGGTAAAATTACTCCTAATAATTCTCCTTCATAGAAAGATAATAGTACATCCAATCCTTCTGTTAAATAATATACATCATTTCCTAATTGATCTTTAGTTAATTCTGTTTGTTCATAAGTTTCCATATTCATAAAATTATATGTATCACCTGTTGAATATAAAAACTGCATTCCAACTTTTTCAATCATTGCTTTTTCTAATTTAACTCCTGAGTTAAATCTTTTTTCAATAATTGATCCTGTACGAAGATTTTTTAACTTAGCTTGAACAAAAGCTGCACCTTTTCCTGGTTTAACATGAGAAAATTCCATAACAGTATAAATATTGCCTTCAAATAATATAGTCATTCCATTTTTTATGTCATTAACATTTATCATATACTATCTCCTCACTATTTTTCTTCTTTATGTACAGTTGTTTTTTGACAATTGTTACAATATTTTTTTAATTCTAAACGTTCTGTAGTATTCTTTTTATTTTTAGGTGTACGATAATTTATATGTTTACATTCTGTACACTTTAATGATACATTTTGTCTTGCATCTCCTTTTTTTGCCATAGTTTTTGCCTCCTTTTTTAAACAGTATTCATATTATATCAAATTATTGGTAAAATTCAAAGTATTTTTGACTAACTTTTGTTGTTATTCTCTTGTTTACCTTAGACATTGTAATATAATCAAGTCTATCTACAGCAACATCTGGAGAAATAACTGTAAATGTAACCTTAGGATTATCATATGGGGCATATGCTGCAAAGTTAGTTGTAATCGTTTCTTTATCTATTTTTCCATCACCATCAGTATCTACAAAGCTTTCTGATGTACCTGTTTTTCCTGCTGCCATTTTAGCATCTTCAATATATCCGTGTCCTGTCCCACCAACTTGCATTACTTGTTTAAATCCTTCTTTAACTCTTTCTAAATACTCTGGTTTTGTTTCTA
The DNA here is from genome assembly GCA_902783215.1 of uncultured Erysipelotrichaceae bacterium. Lineage (GTDB taxonomy): Bacteria > Bacillota_I > Bacilli_A > RF39 > UBA660 > RUG12438. Next base: position 10,884 of record CACZQD010000062.1, on the reverse strand, counting down.
CTTCATTTAATACTTTCGTTTTAAATTTATAAAGTGATTTAGTTAACGGTTTTTTAGTAGAAGATTTAAATACTTCTTTTAATAAATGTGGTTGAATTCTTTTACCATCATTTGCTATGGTACTAATATATTGAGATATTTGAATTGGTGTATATGTATCATATTGTCCAATTGAGAAATCTAATAATTGTCCACTTACTGTATTATCACCCTTATATCCTAAGGCCTCATTAGGTAAATCAATCTCTGTTTTTGTACCTAATCCAAATTGTTTAAATGTATTACGATATGTATCAAAAGCCGATTTATCTAGTGATAATGGCTGATCATATGCATATGAACCTTTACCAACTTTAATAGCTGTATGAAACTGATATGTATTTGAAGAATATTTTAAAGCTTGTAAATCATCAATATTACCATATGAATGTAGAGAACATTTAAGTGGTGTGGCAGCTATTTTAATACAAGCATCATTTCTTCTTTCACCAATAGTTAATGCCCCCGTATTATATCCAACAGTGTGCGAAGCTCCCTTAACAACTGATCCTGGTGTAACAGAAGTTGTAATTACTCCTGGGGAATAATCAATAACCTTATATCCTCCATTATCATCACTTACCACTTGTTTACCAGCCATAGCCAATATCTCTCCTGTACTTGGTTCAGTAATAATAACAAATGATTTATCAAAAACGCCTGTATATGGTTCTTTTTTTGCATATAATAATTCTTCTGTTAGAATATCTTCTACTGCTTGTTGCAACTCAATATCAATTGTTAAAACAATATCATTACCTCTACTACCTGCTTCAATCTGTTTATAGCTTCCATCATCTAATATTTCATATTTTGCTTTTTTACCAGTTAAGTATTCATTATATTGATATTCTAAATAACTTGTACCAACACGATCAGTTAATTTATAACCTAACTTAGTATAGTGATCTGCAAAATCAGATGGAACACCAACCTCACTACTTGATACTTTACCCATAACAGTTTTTAAAACATTACCATACTTATAATCTCTTTCCCAATCTAGTTTAATATTAAACCCTGGTATTTGTTTATGCTTTTCAGCTATAATTGCATATTCCTTATCTGTTACATCTTTCTTCTTTATAGCTTTCTCTGCATAAGAATATCCTTTATTCATTAGATAATAAATATAGGCTGCTTCCTTACCTTCTTCATCAAAAGAATCTAATTCACTATTAGTTACACGTTTTAACTTATACTTATAAATATCATCGACATTAATTTTTCTCTCTTTAAGTTTTTGCCACTCTTTATCTTTAATCTTTTCCTTTGCTTTTTTAGGATTAGAAATAACCCAAAATTCACGTAACATATTTTCAGTCAATTCAGAATAATCAACATCAATATATCGAGCTACCTTATATGCTATTTTTACCTCATCTTCATGTTTAACTCCTTGATTTTTTTTATAATATATTGTTTTAACAGCTTTATTATCAACAATTACTTTTCCATTTCTATCATAAATACGTCCTCTCGGTGTACTATCCCCTTCAATAATATTTTGCGTTAATTTTTTAAGATTTTTTTGATATGTATCTTTTTCTATAATTTGCATATAAAAAAGTTTAATAAATAGAATTGACATAAAAAAACATATAATACCAATGAGTATCTTATATCTTTTTTCAACTAAAATACTAAAATCAATTCTACGACTTAAGTATTTATATTTATTTATTTTAGGTTTCTTTGAAAAAGAAAAATTATTTTTTTTCTTTATTTTTTTTACTTTCTTATGTTGCTTTTTCATAATATCAACCAACCTTTTCACATTATTTATATCATCTTTCATATAATATATTGGTGAATATATGAAAGAAAAAATAATTCAAAATTATGTTAATAATTTATCAATTGAAGATATACATTATTTTGCACTTCAAAACAATATCCAATTAACCAATGAAGAAATGCATATTATATATAAATTAATTAAAAATGAATGGAAAACAATTATATTTGGTAATCCAGAACCAATTTTTAATCAATTAAAGCTATCATTTGATAACAATAAATATCAACAACTATATCAATTATATCAAACATATAAGAACAAATATAGTCACTATTTGTAATTTACAACATCTTCTTTTAAATGATCATTAAACTTTTTATTTCTAATCATTTCTATTTCGTATTTATATGGTGGACATTTTTCAATATATGGTGTTTCTAAAATTTTAGGAACATCTTTTAATTTATCATGATATATAACTTTTAATAAATTATCAAAACCTATATATCCATATCCTATATTTTCATGTCTATCTTTATGTGATCCTAAACTATTCTTACTATCATTAACATGAATAACAGATAATTTATCTAAACCAATAATTTTATCAAATGTTTTAAGAACATCATCAAAATTATTTAAATCATACCCTGCATCATGAATATGACAAGTATCCAAACAAATTTTTATTTTATCATTATATTTAACTCCATCAATCATTTGTTTTAACTGTTCAAAAGTACAACCTAATTCTGTTCCTTTACCAGCCATAGTTTCTAAACAAATATTTACTTTTGTGTTTTCATCTACTACATCATTCAAAGAATCTATTATATTCTTAATTCCTTTTTCTTCTCCTAAACCAACATGACTTCCTGGGTGCAAAACAAGTCTAGAAACGCCTAATTTTTCAACACGATTAATTTCTTGCTTTAAAAAACTAACATTAAAATCATAGTTTTTATCATTAGCTAAATTAATTATATATGGAGCATGAACAACTATATTATCAATATTGATTTGATTATCCTTTAACATATTGAATGCTTCTTTAGTTAAAGTATCATCAATATTATATCTTCTTGTATTTTGTGGTGCTCCCGTATAAAACATAAACGTATTCGACCCATATCTTAAACTTTCTTCAATACTACCTATCATTTGTGTATCTTTTGTAAAAGACACATGTGAACCAATTATTAAATCCATCTTATCACCAATAATCTTTCTACACATAATATTATAGCACTTATCACTAAAAAATTGTAGATAAATTAATCTACAATTTAGATTGATATTATTTATTTAAGCCTAACTGAAATTGCTTAATTGCGCCTTCTCTTCTACCAAAAAAGAAACACATAGCAATTGATAATACTGTCATTATTTCGATATACATAATACCATAATTTCTAATAAATCGAACATATTCTTCTTCTGAACAACACATCTTTAAAACAAACATACCAGCGGTCATTGTAATTGCACAAATAAGAAAAGCTGCGACACTAGCATATAAATTTTTACTATACTTTCTACCAAATTCAGTATTATTAAACTTATTCATAGTTTCTTTACTAACAAATATATCTCTTTTTTGTTTCATCCAACCAAATCCTTTCTACTTTTCTACATTATAACACATTTTTTTCTTTTTTGATACTTTTATGTCCTTTTATCATCTTTTTTATGCCATGTGGATGACTAAAAGCAATAGTTAATATAGAATTATCAATACTAACAATAACACCTTCACCATATATATCATGTATAACTTTATCACCAATAACATATTCTGCATATTGATCAACATTATTCATTACCTTTTTATTAGTAAATTTTTCTTTATGAATAAATTCATCATCTATCTCTTCAATAAAACGACTTGGTGGATTATGATTATCCAAACCATATAGAATTCTTTTATTAGCGCATACTAGCCATAATTTTTCTTTAGCGCGTGTAATAGCAACATAAAACAATCTTCTTTCTTCTTCTAACTCCATCTCATCACTTAAAGATCTAGAATGTGGAAAAATACTTTCTTCTAAACCAATAATAAAAATATATTTAAACTCTAAACCCTTAGCCGAATGAACAGTCATAAGAGTAAGAACATCATTACTATTTTTATGTTCCTCAACATCGGATACCAAACTTATTTCATTTAAAAATTCTTCTAACGATACAATCCCATAACTATCTTCAAAATTTTTCGTAATAGATTTAAATTCTTCTAAGTTTTCTAATCTAGCTTCCGACTCCAAAGAATGATCATTTTCTAATTCTTTTCTTATTCCACTTTTTTCTAAAACTAAATCTACTAATTCAGTTAAAGATAAGTTTTCTCTTTTTTCTTGTAATTCAATTATAAGCTTTTTAAATTCTAATTCTTTACCACTATCTATCGCATCAAATAAACTTATATTTAAATCATTAGCTTTAGTTACAATCTTTTCTATCGTTTTTAAACCAATTTTTCTTTTAGGAACATTTATAATTCGTGTTAATGAAACATCATCATTTGTATTATAAATAAGTCTTAAATAACTTATTAAATCCTTAATTTCTTTACGATTATAAAAGTAAAAAGCTCCAACTATTTTATAAGGTATATTATTCTCCAATAATACTTCTTCAAAATTACGTGATTGAGCATTAGTACGATATAAAATAGCTATATCCTCAAGCTGTACACCATCTTTTATCAATTTATTAATTTGATTTACAACATAATATGCCTCATCTTTTTCATTTTGACATTTTTTAAAAATAATTTTATCTCCTGAATTATTATCAGTCCATAAATTTTTAGCTTTTCTTTGTTTATTATTTTTTATCACACTATTTGCTGCACTTAATATATTTTGTGTAGATCTATAATTTTGTTCTAAAAGAATTACTTCTGCATTTGGATAATCTTTTTCAAAATTAAATATATTTTGATAATTGGCCCCTCTAAAAGAGTAAATGCTTTGATCACCATCACCAACAACACATATATTTTGATATTTCGCACTCAACATTTTGGCTAATAAATATTGCACATGATTAGTATCTTGATATTCATCAATTAAGATATACTTATAACGTTCTTGATAAGTTTTTAGAATATTTGGATTACTTTTAAATAATTCAATAGGAAGCGTTAATAAATCATCAAAATCAACTGAATTGTTACGCATTAATTTTTCTTGATACTCTCGATAAATCATAACAACAACATCATCAAATTCTGACTGTGAAAACTTTGATAATTCTAAATCATCCATTAATTCATTTTTCGCACTACTAATTTTATTTCTAATAATTTTAGGATTATATATCTTTGGATCATAATTATTATCCTTAACTAATTTTTTTATAATTGATAGACTATCATCACTATCTAATATTGTTACATTTGATTTAAATCCTAATAATTCATAATTATCTTTTAAAATTGATAATCCAAAAGAATGAAATGTAGATATTTGCATTTGATAAGCTAAAGATCCAACCATTTGACTAATTCTATCTTTCATTTCCTTTGCCGCTTTATTTGTAAATGTAATTGCTAAAATTTCCGATGGATTAACTTTCTTTTCCGTAATTAAATATGCTATTTTAGTAGTCAACACTTTCGTTTTACCACTTCCAGCTCCAGCTAAAACAAGTAAAGGCCCATCCGTTTTTAATACTGCTTCTTTTTGTTTTTCGTTAAGTTGTTCTAACATATATACCTCCATAATCATTATATCAAAACATCAAAAAAAAAGATATACTATTCACAAGTATATCCCTTGTTTTGATAAGTTGATAATACAGAATTATAATCAGATACGTTATCATTTTGCATGTAATTTTGAAAATCATTAGCACTAATATTATAAGATAACGAATAAACCCCTTCACCATTACTGACATCTGCATACACATTTTTTTGTGATAATGCACCTTGCTCACTATTAACTGTTGCTTCAGCTTGTGCTTCTTCATCAGAACTTTCATATACAATGCTTTTATTCATATACACATTTGATAATTGATCATTAGATGATTCAAAATCAAAATAAAACTCTTCCGTTGTACTATCATCAATATTCTTAGTACATACTAATTGATATGTACTATCACCACTTTCGTAATCTGACTTTTTATTATTTAGCAACATAAAAACTACAATTACGGCGATTACAATTAATGCTAATACTACTATTCCTATAATTATAAATAACTTTTTAGATTTTTTGTTTTTATTCGGTTTATTATCAATCATATTTGATAATTCATTAACTTGTTGATTAATATTATTATTCATAGGATTTGGATTTGGTTGTCCAGATAACCCAATTGAACCATTAGTCAATGGTTGATTCATTCCCATATTTGTTTGTACTGGTTGTTCTGTTGGTATTCCTGGCATTTGTGGTTGCTCCACTGGTACCTGTGGTAACGGTTGGTTCATACCCATATTTGGTTGAGTGGATTGTTCTGTTGATATTCCTGGCATTTGTGGTTGTTCAACTGGTACCTGTGGTAATGGCTGGTTCATACCTATATTTGGTTGAGCGGGTTGCTCTGTTGGTATTCCTGGCATTTGTGGTTGTTCCACTGGTACCTGTGGTAATGGCTGGTTCATACCTATATTTGGTTGGGTGGATTGTTCTGTTGATATTCCTGGCATTTGTGGTTGTTCCACTGGTACCTGTGGTAACGGTTGGTTCATTCCCATATTTGGTTGAGCGGGTTGATCTGTTGATATCCCTGACATTTGTGGTTGTTCCACTGGTACCTGTGGTAACGGTTGATTCATTCCCATATTTGGTTGAGCGGGTTGCTCTGTTGGTATTCCTGGCATTTGTGGTTGTTCCACTGGTACCCCTGATAATGGTTGACTGTTACTAACATTGCTTTGATTATTTACAGATGAAGAAACATTGCCATCCATATCTACACCAAAAATATTATTATTTCCCTGATTATTCATTTATATCACCTATTCTCTATTATTAATTAAACCATATTTTAACTAATTTGTAAACCTTTTTTTCTTCAGTATGACAAAAAAACAATATTACATTGTTTTTTCAAACTGAGAATTGTATAAATCTGCATAGAATCCTTTTTTATTTAATAATTGTTTATGATTACCTTGTTCAATAATATTGCCATCCTTCATTACTAATATTAAATCTGCATTTTTAATTGTTGAAAGTCGATGTGCGATAATAAATGACGTTCTACCTTTTGTTAATTTATCCATAGCTTTTTGAACTGTTTCCTCTGTTCTTGTATCTACACTACTAGTAGCTTCATCTAATATTAAAAATGGAGCATCTTTAATCATACCTCTAGCAATGGTAATTAATTGTTTTTGACCTACAGAAATACTTTCACTATCGCTTATAACAGAATCATATCCATGTGGCATAGTTCGAATAAAATGATCAATACCTACTGTTTTACATGCATCAACAACTTCTTTATCTGAGACATTTTCTTTATTATAAACAATATTTTCCTTTATAGTGCCATTAAACAACCAAGTATCTTGTAATACCATAATGAACAATTCATGAATTTGTTCGCGAGTTAATTCTTTGATTGAAACACCGTCTATTATAATATCGCCTTCATTGATATCATAAAACTTCATAAGCAAATTAACCATAGTAGTTTTTCCTGCACCCGTAGGACCAACAATAGCTATTTTTTGACCACTTTTTACCTTCGCACTAAAATCTTTAATAATTGTTTTATCAGGTTCATATCCAAATTTTACATTTTTAAATTCTATATTTCCTTTTATTTTAGACTTACTTAATTTTTTCTTTTTATTAGATTCATCAATCATTTCTTCTTCATTTAAAAATTCAAATGCTCTTTCTGATGCTGCTGCTGTAGATTGAAACTGTGTAGCTGATTGAGCAATTGTGGAAAGGGGATTAGTAAACAATCTAACATAAACCATAAAAGCAACAATAGATCCAATGGTAGTTTTTCCTTTTATAACCACCATTGCCCCGACAATACAAACTGCTAAATATCCAAAATTACCAATAAACATCATAATTGGTTGCATCATTCCTGAAATAAACTGGCTTTTTCTAGCACTATTGTATAATCGATCATTTATTTCATCAAATTTCTTATTTGATTCTCTCACACCATTATAAACTCTTACTACATTATGACCAGAATACATCTCCTCTATATGACCATTAATGTTTCCTAACTCTTCTTGCTGTTGTGTAAAATACTTTTGTGATTTAGATAAAATTATAAACATTAATACAAATCCAATTATAGTTGATGCAATAGCAGTTAATGCCATTATCCAATTAGTTATAAACATCATTAAAACTGATCCTAAAAACAAAGTAATTGAACTAACTAGCATTCCAACACTATTATTCATTGTTTGTCCAATAGTATCAACATCATTAGTAACTCTGGATAAAGTATCACCATAACTATTTTTATCAAAATATTTTAAAGGTAATTTATTGATTTTAATAGATATGTCATTTCTTAATCTTTTTGTAAACTTATTAGTTACAGTTGCCATTATAAATCCATTAATATAATTAAATATAACACTAGTAATATATAGTATTAAAAGTAATAGAGCAATTGATTTTATAGTATTAAAATCCATCTTTCCCATTAAACCTTTAGTAATTTCATCAGCCATATCACTAAGTTTATTTGGACCAATTATAGAACAAATAGAACCAACAGTAGCTAAAACTGTAGATATAATGATTGCAATATAATATGGTTTACAATATTTTATTAAATCCGACATAGCTTGTTTAAAATTATTAGGTTTTTCACTAGTCATATTCATTCCATGTGGACCTCTTGGAGGGCGTTTTACATTTCTATTTTCCATTTTCTAACTCCTCCTTACTTAATTGCGATAAAGCTATTTCTTTATATACTTTACACTTCTTTAATAATTGATCATGAGTACCTTTACCTACCATCTTACCATTATCTAAAACAATAATTTGATCAGCATCTTTAATGGTTCCTATTCTTTGAGCAACTATCAAAATTGTGGCATCTTTTATTTCACTCTTTAATTCTTTTCGTAAATTATAATCCGTTTTATAATCAAGTGCACTAAAGGAATCATCAAATATATATATTTCTGGATCCCTGGCTATTGCACGAGCAATAGAGATTCTTTGCTTTTGACCCCCAGATATATTTGTTCCTCCTTGAGAAACAAATGAATCATATTTCTCTGGCATTTTTTCTACAAACTCTTTAGCTTGGGCTATTTTTATAGCTTTTTTAATGATTTTTTCACTTTTTTTACCTTTACCATTATTACCATATGACACATTATAATTTATGTCTCCACTAAACATTACTGCTTTTTGTGGAATATATCCTATTTTATTATATAAATATTCTAAAGTATAATCTTTAACATCAATATCATCAACTAATACTTCTCCTTCAGTAGCATCATAGAATCGTGGTATTAAATTTATTAAAGTACTTTTACCACTTCCAGTAGATCCGATAAAAGCAACAGTTTGGCCTTTTAATGCTTTAAAAGAAATATCTTTAAGCATATATTCTTCTGAATCAGGATACTTAAAACTTACATTTTTAAATTCTACAGTACCAACTTCGCTACTAGCTTTTAAATTGACTTTGCCTGATTTAATACTTTCATCTGTATCTAATACCTCATTAATACGACTAGCTGATATACTTGCACGTGGATATATAATAAAAATCATAGAAAGCATCATAAACGACATAACTACTTGCATTGAATATGATGAGAATACAATCATATCACCAAACAATCTTATCTTATCATTCATATTTGCTGCATCAATCATATAAGCACCAGAATAATAAATCGCTAAATTAAGACCTGTCATAATAAAAATCATTACTGGACTAATAATAGCCATCATACGTTGTGTGAACATCTGAGTCGATGTTAAATCATTATTTGCTTCAGAAAATTTATCTTCTTGATAACCCTCTGCATTAAATGCACGAACAACACGAATACCTGTTAATTGTTCTCTGGTAACATTATTTAAATTATCAATTAAACTTTGCATTTTCTTAAACTTAGGTAAAACTAATATCATAAGCACAAATATCATTATTAATAAAACTAATACCGCACCACCTGTAATAGCTGTCCATTGCCAACTTTTATTAAATATTTTAGTAATTGCCCATATAGCTGTTATTGGAGCTTTTATAAGAAGTTGTAATCCCATAGCAATAAACATTTGCAATTGCGTGATATCATTTGTTGTACGCGTTATCAAACTAGCTGTTTTAAATTGTTTAATCTCACTCATACCAAATTTTTCTACTTTATGAAAAACATCTCTTCTAATTTTTTTAGCAAATCCAGCTGCTACATTAGCTGCAAAATAACCAACAATTATAGATGATACTAAACTACCTAAAGCGCATAAAATCATCCTAAAAGCTGGATCTTGTAAATCTTTTATTTTCGTATTTGGTGTTGAAATAATTTGTGTTATCTTAGATGTATAATCAGGTAATTTTAAATCTAACCATACTTGAATAACAACAAACAAAATACTAACCAAAACAAATACAAATTCTTTTCTATTCATTCTTTTTAATACTTTTATCATATAATCAATCCTTTACTCAGTTCTTAAAGCAATAACTGGATCTTTTTTCGAAGCTAGTTTTGCAGGAATTAATCCAGCAATTAAAGTAAGAACCATACTAATTATTATTAATATAATCGCACCATCTACAGGTAATTTAGCTACATTAGAAATACCAGATAGATGTTTGATAATAATATTTATTGGAATATTTAACAAAATAGTAACCAATATTCCCATTACACCTGCACTTAATCCTACAATTAAAGTTTCAGCATTAAATACACGAGTAATGTCTTTCTTACGAGCTCCCATTGCCCTTAAAATACCAATTTCTTTAATTCTCTCTAAAACAGATATATAAGTTATAATACCAATCATAATAGATGAAACTACTAATGAAATACCAACAAAAGCAATCAATACATAACTAATAATATTTACAATAGTTGTCACACTATTCATCATTAATCCTACCATATCAGTATAGTT
>CACZQD010000061.1 GCA_902783215.1 uncultured Erysipelotrichaceae bacterium | reverse complement strand
TTATATATATATGAGTTACTTGATACATCATATTTCCATAATCCGGGATACTTAGTATTAAATACATTGAAATCAGTAAACTGATATTTTATTTCACTACTTAACATATTCTTAATTCGCGCAGTTAAATATTTTGAATCTATTTTTTTGCCATTTGATGCACATCCTGATGCTTGATTACTTTTAATATATCCATCATATACTTGTTCAAAAGCATTAGCTAAAATATCATTATTAGACATATTATCAAGAGTAAATGTATCTAAACTATAATAAGTATCTTTAGTATAGCTATTAACGTGCATATCAGGATAAACTATATCATCTAAGATACTTTCATCAAATTTAGTATCATTGGTATCTTTTTTGGTAGTTTTATTTGAAACTTTGACTTTTGGAGTATTTACTTTAGAGCTCCATTTATAAATACTAGGCATAAATATAAATAAAAGTACTATTAATAAAGCTACTACAAACACCAAAACTAAACTATTATTTTTTTTCATATTCCACCTCTACATAATTGACTTTCTTATATAACATGTAACTCCATCTTTAACTATAATATCAAATTTATCAGCTTGTTTAATAGTTATAAAACCTGCCCCTGGTATAACAATATCATTATCTTTATCAACTGATATATGTTTCTTTTTACCATCTATATTGATTTCTTTAAAATATCTTTTAATATCTAAATTGTTCGAAAAATTAAATATTAAACTATTATCATTTTGACAATTTATTTGAAACCAGTCTTCAATTATTATTGTTTGTCTTGTTTTTATTTGATATACAATTGGTTTAATTTTTTTATTCGGTATTAAACTTTTTAAATATTTACCATCATATAAATTAGTTATAGAATTAGCACTTACTATTCCTGGAGTATCAATTAATTTCAAATCATCAAGATTAATTTCTATCGTATTAAGAGTAGTTGAAGGCAAATTACTAGTTGTAATAACGGTAGTATTATCTGAATAATTATATATTAATTTATTTATAATACTTGATTTTCCAGCATTAGTATAACCAATAAAATAAGCTTTATTATCTTTAGTATATTTTTTTATTTTATTTAATAATTCATCTAAATTATAATTAGTTTTTGAACTTACAACGACAGTATCTAATATATTTAAATTATAATTATTTTTAAAATAATTTATATATTTAGTTTCATTATTAGATGGTATCAAATCAAATTTAGTTAATACAAGTAACACATCATTTTTTAAATGTTTTTGTAAAGTATTAAAATCCTTTGGAATATCAAATATATCAACTACCAAAACAGCTAAATTATTACCAATACTATCAATAATTTTAAAGTATTCTTCATTACTTTTAGTAACTGTTTTATATTCATTATAATTTTGAATACGAAAACATCTCTCACATAATTTATTATCTAAATTTTTGGTGTATCCTTCCTTAGTTATATCAGTAGTTAAGATACTTCCACAACCTGTACATTTAGACATAATATCTTCCTTTGGTAAATAAATTATTATCTCTTAACTTCTTTTGAATTTTTTTCTCTTTAAACCTTTTTATTTTAGCAACAGGAAATTCTCTTTTTCCTAATTGATCAGTTAAAATTGTTGTAATTCCTAATCTATTACCACATACTACATCATCCATCATTGAATCCCCTATCATAGCAATTTCTGATTGATTGTATTTAGATTTTTTTATATATTCTTCTATAGGCAATCCCTTAGGCTTTTTAACATGTGATACATAATCCACACCCAATGTATCAGCAAATAATTTAACTCTTTGTTTCACACTATTACTAGCAATAATAACTTTAAACTTATTTTTCTTTATATCTTTAAATAATTCTATGGCTTTTTCTGATGGATTCCATTCAGTAATTAAAGCAATAGTATTATCCAAATCAAATATTAATAATTTTATACCTCTTGAAGATAATGTTTTATAATTAATTGAATATATATCTTTTTGATAAATATCTGGTACATATTTTTCCATAAAACATCAAACCTTCCTTATATATAATTTTATCATAATTATATAATAAAATAAATAATAATTTATTAATTAATCAACTTTTGTATTCACAACACTTAAATTGCTTTTTTCCACTTCTTTATAATTTGATAATATTGAATCATCTAAATCTTTGAATGGGATAATTTTATAATTATATCCTCTTGGATTATAATTAGTATATAAAAGTTGATAATCTATATTTTCAAAAGATACTTTTTTATCTTCAACAACAATATCTAAACCAGCCATTAAACCAGTTACCATATTCACGCCAATAACTCTTTGTGATGCTAAAAAATTACCTAATGAATAAATAACTAAAGTATCATTAACATAATCAACCGGTTGTATTACATGTGGATGTGTTCCAATTATTAAATTAACTCCCAAACTAGATAAATATTTTGCAATTTTTTTCTGCTCGTCATTTGGAGTTTGAGTATATTCAACTCCCCAGTGCATAGAAACTATAATAACATCTACTTTATCTTTTACCTTTTCAATATCTTTTTTAGCTTGTTCATCTGAATAAACATTTAATAAGTATTCTTTACCATTTGGAGCTTTAAGTCCATTAGTAACAGTTGTATATGAAAGAAAGGAATATTTTATACCATTTTGTTCATATACTTTAATGTCCTTTTGTTCATCAAAACTAGAATAAGTTCCTTCATGAATAATATTCTTCTTATTCCAATAATTATTAGAATACAATATTCCTTTTTCTCCTTTATCAAGTGAATGATTATTTGCCAGACTAACCATATTAAACCCAATATCAACCATTCCATCACCTATTTCATCAGGCGAATTAAACATTGGATAATTAGATAATCCTAAATCTTTACCACCAATAATACTTTCTTGATTATAATACTTTAAATCATAATCTTGAATTAAAGGTTCAACATTTTCTAATATTTTACTAAAATCATATGTATTATCACCTGTTTTAGCATCCATATAAATGGAATCATGAATTAAACAATCACCAACTGCTACTAATGACATTTTTTTAATTTTCTCTTTTTTTACTACCTTTTTAGGATGTATATTTTTATTTGTTTTTTTATCAATTAAATGATCATCTAGTTTGATATTAAGTGCAAAATATAACACCCCTACTATCATCACAAATAAAAGTACTTTAATAATTTTTCTCATATCATTTACCTCAATTATAGTATACCACAATATTTTATAAAATGATAAGTTAATAATTTTGTTTTGACATTTTTTAAATTTCGATATATAATTATTTGGTCGGCAAAGGAGGTGTGCTATGAATAACAGAAGAAAAAAAGAATTAGAATTGGCTAAATTATATCGTAATGCCTTTAAAATAATGATTAATGCTTTTGAAACAGATAATATATATGATGCAATAAACTGTACAATTAAAGAAGTCCAAACACACATTAAATGTGATGCTATTATACTATATAGAATAAATGAAAAAAATGAAATGAAATATTTCATTAGCAATGATTACGATTTATTAAACATTACTAAAGCTATAACCAAATATGAAAAAGAAATAATTGATAGTAAAGATTATATATGTTTAAATGACGATTTAAGTATTTTACCAATTCATCTACACAATAAAAACAAATACATATTATGTATTGTAAATCATCAAGAAAACAACAAATTATTGAAAAAACAAACTTTAAAAATTTATAGTACCACCTTTCAAACAATCCTTGATAAAATGGAATCAATATATGAATTAAAATTGCAAAGTGAAATGGATTATTTAACACAATCTGGAAATAGAACATCATATGAAAAAGAAGTAAATGAGATAATGAACTCAACAAATACTCCATTTATCTATACTTTAATTGATTTATTTAGATTAAAATATGTTAATGATAATATTAATCATGCAGCTGGAGATGAATATATCAAACAAGTAGCTCAATTACTACAAAAGTATTTTCCAGAAAAGCAAGATAATAATATTGAAAATCAAGTATATCGTATTGGTGGGGATGAATTTGTATTAATCTCTAAACGTGAAACTAAAGAAGAAGTTGAAAGAAAATTAGAATCATTAAAAAAGGAATTAAAAGAACTTAATATTGGAAATAAAGAAGCAACATTAGGTGTTAACTACGGAATCGTCGAAAAAACAAACCAAGAAACCATTGAAGATTTATACCGCGAATCAGATATTCATTTATATAAAGATAAAAGTAAAATGTATAAAAAATTAAAAATTGATCGAAGAAGATAATAAAAACTGTAATATTTAATCATTACAGTTTTTATTATGATATTTCAATGTTCTTTGTTTTCGATCTAATTTAATTTTATCTTTCAAATAATATGAAAGATTTGGGGCATAAATTCTTTGTAATACGTCATTTTCTTCTAAAATATATGCATCAAAAGATTTAAGAGAAGGTAACGATAAATTTTTTAATGATTTATTATTATATAAAAAACAACCACCTATAACCTTTAAATTTGGAGCATATAAATACTCCAAAGATTTATTACTTTTTAAAAAAGAATCTTCTACTTCTCTAACTTTTGGTAATGATAAATATTTTAAACATTGATTATCTTCCATAAATCCACTACGAATATTAATGCAAGAAGGAAGATTAACAGAATCAATACTGGTATTTTTACATAAAAAGTCAGCCCCAATTACTCTTAAATTTGGAAAAGAGATACTAATCAATTTATCATTAAAATATAAAAAACCAGGCCCGATACGTTCTAATAATGGCATATCAATTTCAGATAATTCAATATTATTCAACATAAAATCAGCACCAATTTTCTTTACCTGAGGTAAAACAATAGATCTAATTTGAGATTCCATAAGAAAATAATTGCCAATCTCTTTTACAATCGGTAAATTAATCTCACTTAAACACTTATTATTTTTTAAAACACGATGTCCAGTACGTTCTACTTTAGGTAAATCTATCTTTTTCAGACAAATGTTTTGGCTCAAAAAGCAATCTTCAGCGCTCCTTAAATTTGGAGCATACAAATATGATAGTTTAGTAGCATATTCCATAAAAGATGTACCGGTTTTCTTTAATGAAGGTAATGATATTCTTTTTATTTTTCTAGCATCACCTAAAAATGAAAGGCCTACTTCTTCTAACTTTGGCATATAAACATATTCTAAACAATTACCGCTTGATATAAAACGATTTTTTATCTTTTCAACTGAATCTAATTTAACTGATTTAATAAAATGATTAGTCCGCAAAAAATCGTCTCCAATTCTTTTTACATTAGGAATACAAATACTTTTTAATCTATTATTATTTCTTAAAAAATCATCATCAATCTCCAAAACATTATCAATCCTAATAGTAGATAATGTTTCATTATAATACATAAAATCAGAATCTATCTTTTTTAAATTATTATTCACATAACCAACTATATTATTATACTTATCTATCTTGATATAAACAGGTTCTCTATCATCTCTAATTAGCTCTATTGTTTTGGTATGATCTTTATTTTTAATCACATTTATTTTATTTAAAAATAATAAACCACCAATAAAACTATCAGCGATTGTATATGAATTCATACTCTTACTTATTAACCCTTTAGTAGAATCATCATTCTGTAAATTTAAAATAAAATAATCCATTAAAATATATTTTTCTTTATCGATATAATCTTTAATAACTTTTCTATGATCAATTATAATGTTATCTGGACAATAATGTACTCCATTAATTTCTAAATTATATTTATAATATTTTCCATCATCTGCTTTTACATAACCTAAACCTAAATTAACTATTTCTTCTTGGTTTATATTCAAATGATACATATTAGTAAAACTTTCAGTTAAGCCAGGAATAATATTTTCCAAGTTATTAGAGAATGTTGCATCTGGGTTATGTATAGTATGATTATATCTATTCTTAATAGAAAGAGTATTCACATTCCCTCTAGAAAATTGAATACTTATCACACTTGTTCCATATTTATCTTCCCTTTTTGGATGAGCAAAGTTCTCTCTTTTTATTTCATCAACATTTTTCTTGACTGCAAAGAAAACATGGCAACGATCTAGACGATTCCCTCTAAAAGTACATAACTTCTCATTTTCAGCATAATACTTTTTAAATTGCATAATTTCATCGTTATTATGACATTCATATAATATGTATCCGGCTTCATCCATTAATTCAAATGGTGATTTAGTAGTTTTTGTTAATTTATACTTATTATCATATTGAAAATAAATAAAGTTTTTAAATGAACTTACTGCACTCTTTTCCATAATATCTTCATACAAATATTTAGGCATAGCAAAATTAGCATCTAATATTTCAAGTAATTTTCCTTCTTTCTCTAAGATAGTTGGAAATAACTCTCTACATAAATGCATGAATCGTTCACCATATTTTTTCTTAATAGTTTTTAATTCCTGATTCATAGTCTCACCTGTTTAATGTTGCATATTATAATACTTTTATTTGTTTTTTACAAGTTTTTGTATTGTATTTTAAAATATTATATTATATAATAAAGTCGCAGTAGCGAATGTTTTATAACTACTTTAACGAGTCGTTAAAGGACGAATTGAATTATGAATATTAATAGTAATATTTCAAAGGGCTTAACTACACGTTGTGTAGGCGCATACGCTCAGCCCATTTCCATATTACTATATCAAAAAGTACTGCTAAG
>CACZQD010000060.1 GCA_902783215.1 uncultured Erysipelotrichaceae bacterium | reverse complement strand
TAAAAGGGAAAGATAAAAACTTTGAAGGAAGTGACGTAAGAGAGGGACTAACTGCTATAATAAGTGTTCAAATACCAGAAGCCTTATTACAATTTGAAGGACAAACTAAAGGTAAATTAGGTACTCCAATTGCAAAAACTGTAGTTGAAGGCTTAGTATATGAAAAAGTTAAGTTCTTCTTAGAAGAAAATAAGGAAATAGCTACTAAAATAGTTGAGAAAATGGTTAAGAGTAAAACCGTTCGTGAAGCAGCTAGAAAAGCTCGTGATGCAGCTAGAAATGGTAAATCAGCTAATAAAAAAGAAAATGCATTATCAGGAAAATTAACTCCTGCTCAAACTAAAAATCCAAAGAAAAATGAATTATTCTTAGTCGAAGGTGATTCAGCAGGTGGTTCAGCAAAACAAGGAAGAGATCGTAAATTCCAAGCTATTTTACCTTTGCGTGGTAAAGTATTAAATTGTGAAAGAACTAAATTAGAAGAAATTTTTAAAAATGAAGAAATTAATACAATTATACATACAGTGGGCGCAGGAGTTGGTAGTGATTTTGAAGTTAAAGATTCCAATTATGATAAGGTTATTATTATGACCGATGCCGATGATGATGGAGCTCATATTCAAATTCTTTTAATCACTTTCTTCTATCGCTATATGAAACCTTTAATTGAGGCAGGTAAACTTTACATAGCTATGCCTCCACTTTACAAATTATTTAATAAAAATACGACGTATTATGCATGGACTGATGAAGAACGTGCAGAAATAATAAGTAATAGTAAAGTTAAATTAGAAACACAGCGATATAAAGGTTTAGGAGAGATGAATGCTGATCAACTTTGGGAAACAACTATGGATCCTGACAAACGTAGTTTAGTTAAAGTTAATATTAATGATGTTGCTTTAGCTGAAAAAAGAGTTAGTATTTTAATGGGAGATAAGGTTGAGCCTCGTAAACAGTGGATTGAGGAAAATGTTGAATTTTCTTTAGAAGATAATTATCAAATAGGGTGATTTATGAAAAAAGTAGGTATAGTAGCTAGAACAGGTAGCTTTTGGGATCGTTCAGCTATGTATATGTTTGAAAACTATCGATTAATTTGTTTTGAAAATAATTGTTTACCATTTATGATATTACCTCCACAATTAAAAGATTATTATAAAACAAGTGGTCAAGATATTGGACATTTAAATGATAATGAGAAAGAATATTTAAAAAATATTATTGATGAATGTGATGGTATCATCATACCTGGTGGGGATAGATGGTATGATTATGATCAATTTATTTATAAGTATGCTTATTCCCAAAATAAAGCTATATTAGGAATATGTATGGGTATGCAAGTTATGGTAAGTTGTGATAATGGATTAAAACCTATTTTAAATGATAATGATAATCACTATAAGAAAAAAGTTGATTATGCTCATAAAGTTAAGATAGATAAAAACAGTAAACTTTATCAAATAATCGGTAAAGAAGAAATTGAGGTAAATAGTTATCACAATTATCATATTGAAAAGACTAATAATTTACAAGAAACAGCTTATAGTGAAGATGGATATATTGAAGCTGTTGAGGATCCAAATAAAAAGTTTGTTATAGGAATACAATGGCATCCAGAAATTATGTATGATTATGATTTAGATAACAAAAAAATAATAAAAGCATTTATTGATGCTTTATAAGGGTGGTTATATGCAAGAAATATTAAAAAAAATATATGATTATTCATTAGAAGAAATCATGGGAGAACGATTTGGTAGATATGCAAAAACAATTATTCAAGATCGTGCTTTACCAGATGTTCGTGATGGATTAAAACCAGTTCAAAGAAGAATTTTATATGCAATGTATCGTGACAAAAATACTTATGATAAACCATATAAAAAATCTGCTAAAACTGTTGGTAATGTAATGGGTCAATACCATCCACATGGAGATTCTTCAATTTATGAAGCAATGGTGCGTATGAGCCAGTGGTGGAAACAAAATGCAGTTTATATTGATATGCATGGTAATAATGGATCAATGGATGGGGATAGTCCAGCAGCAATGCGTTATACTGAAGCACGACTTGCTAAAATCAGTAATGAAATGCTTAAAGATATCGATAAAGATACAATTAAATGGACACCAACTTATGATGATACTGCTGTAGAACCAACTGTTTTACCAGCTAAATTTCCAAATCTGCTTGTAAATGGTTCAACAGGTATTAGTGCGGGATATGCAACAAATATTCCACCTCATAATTTAGGTGAAATTATTGATGCAACTATTAAAAGAATTGAGAGCCCAAATTGCCGTTTAGAAACTATATTAGATATAGTTAAAGGTCCAGATTTTCCAACTGGAGCTATTGCATGTGGAAAAAAAGCTATTATTGATGCTTTTACAACGGGAAAAGGAAAAGTAATTGTTAAATCTAAATTTGAAGTAGTTAAAAATAAGAATAAAGAACAAATAGTAATAGAAGAAATTCCTTTTGAAGTAAATAAAGCAAGTTTAGTTAGAAAAATAGATGAAATTCGCATTGATAAAAAAATAGAAGGAATATCGGAGGTTAGAGATGAATCTGATAGAGAAGATCCTTGCCGAATTGTTATTGATTTAAAAAGTGGTGCTAATTCTGAATTAATTATTAATTATTTGCTTAAAAATACAGATATGCAAATAAGTTATAGTTATAATATGGTCGCTATTGTTAATCAACGTCCAATGACTTTGGGAATTATTCCTATATTAGATGCTTATATTGCTCACCAAAAAGAAGTTATTACTGCTAGAACGAATTTTGATTTATCTCATGCAAAAGCGAGAATGCATATTGTAGAAGGTTTAATTAAAGCTATTAGTATTTTAGATGAAGTAATTAAAGTTATTAGAGCTTCAAAAAATAAAAGTGATGCAATAAAGAATTTAGTTAAAGAGTTTTCTTTTACGGAAAAACAAGCTGACGCAATTGTTACTCTACAACTTTATCGTTTAACTAATACTGATATTGTTGAATTAGAAACAGAAGCTGCAAATTTAGCTAAAATAATTCGTGGATTAGAAGCAATTTTAGCAGATGAAGAAAAGTTAAAACACGTAATGAAAGAAGAATTAAGAGGCATTAAAAAGAACTATAGTGAAGAAAGACGTACTCAAATTCAAGATGAAGTAGAAGAAATAAAAATAGATACAACAGCTATGATTCCAAAAGAAGATTGTGTTGTTATGGTAACTAAAGATGGATATGTGAAAAGAACATCTCTTCGTAGTTATAAAGCATCAGATGCTACAACTACATTAAAAGAAGGCGATTATCCAATTGGTATTTATAACTTAAATACATTAGATACAATTTTAATTTTTACAGATAATGGAAATTATTTATATGTACCGGTTTATGAATTACCTGATTTAAAATGGAAAGATATGGGCAAACATATTAGTAATATAATAAAAGTAAGTTCTGATGACAATGTTATATCTTGTATTCCAGTGACAGATTTTGAATCAAAACAATATATTACTTTATTCTCACGTGATGGAATGGTTAAACGTACATTATTAAGTGATTATAAAGTTACACGTTATAATAAACCAATAAGTTCAATGAAATTAAAAGGTGATGATAAAGTAGTAAGTGTGTCTGCAAAAGTCGGAACCGAAGTATTCATTACTACTCATCAAGGTTATGGATTACGTTATAATATTGATGAAATACCAGTAATTGGAACAAAAGGTAGTGGAGTTAAAGCTATTAAACTTAAAGATGACTTTGTTGTAAGTGGTAATATTATTAATGGTGAAGATTACTTAAGTTTAATTACTACTAAAGGAACTGGTAAAAGAGTAAAATTATCAGAATTTGAAAAAACATCTAGAGCTCGTAAAGGAGTGTTAGTAATTAGAGATGTAAAAACAAACCCATATTATATTATAAATAGCTTTGTAGTATCAACAAAAAGTATCATTGGATTAAAAAGTAAGGATACTATAGACTATATAAAAGTAACGGATTTGCCAATTGTCGATAGATATTCAACCGGATCAAGCATTACTAAAAATGTAATAGATGATATATTTATTGAAACAAGTTTAGTTGATCCTAAAAAAGAAGAAGTTGTAGTAGAGAAAAAAGAAGAAGTAGATCTTAGTCAAGTAGATGAACGTATTATGACTATTGATGACTTTTTAGATAATATTGAGAAGTAATTACTTCTCTTTTTTAATAATTTATAGTATAATGATGTTAGAAAGGACTATTTATGAAAAAAGTTATAATTATTCATAATCCACATAGTGGAAATAAGAAAAATGTTTCAGACAGTTTAGAAAAAAGTAAAGAAATATTTAAAAAATATGGATATGAATGTGAAATTGTAAAAACTAGATATAAAGGGCATGCTAAGGAATTAATGATATTAATGATGCCTGTTGATTTAGTTATATCAGTTGGTGGTGATGGTACTTTTAATGAAATAGTATCAGGTAATTTAAAGCGAGAAAAACAAATACCACTTTCACATATACCAGTAGGGACTGCTAATGATTTAAGAGATTTATTTGGACTAGGTAGTGATATATTAAAAAACATTGAATTAATTTTAGATGGTAAAAACAAATATATAGATTTATGTTTAATTAACAATCAACCATTTGTTTATGTTGCTGGTTTTGGTAAGTTTATGAATATATCATACGATACTCCAAGAAAACAAAAATCTAAATTTGGATATTTAGCTTATTTGGGAGCAGGTGTGAGAGACTTTTTTAGACCATTAGATAGATATGATGTAGATTATGAGATAGATGGTATTAAATATAAAGGTAAATATACTTTAGGAATTGTATCTAACGCTAATAGAATTGCCGGAGTAAAAAATTTTTATAAAGATGTAAAATTAGATGATAGTAAGTTTGAAGTATTACTTTGTAAAACACATAAAAAAGATAAGTTTTTAAAAAGTTTAGTTGATATTGGTTTAAATGATCCAAGTAAAGCTAAAGGTTTTGACTTTTTTAAAACAGACAATTTTAAAATAACTTTTAATAATAAACTTCGTCATCCATGGACTGTGGATGGAGAAAAATTTATATGTAGTGCTAATACATATGAAATAAAAATGACACATATGCAATTTAGGTTATCTAAAGATGCAGCTAAAAGAAATTGTACAAAATAGAGGTGAATTATGAAAATATTAGTAACAGGTGGGTTAGGATATATAGGAAGTCATACAGTTGTTGAATTATTAAATAATGATTATGAGGTAGTAGTTATTGATAATTTATACAATTCTAAAGAAGAAGTTAAAGATAAAATTAAAGCAATTACAAATAAAGATTTTCAATTTGTTAAGGGCGATGTATGTGATAAAAATGTGTTAGAAAAGATATTTATAGAAAATAAAATAGATGCAGTTATTCATTTTGCTGGATATAAAGCAGTAGGTGAGTCTGTACAAAAGCCACTTATGTATTATCGAAATAATTTAGATTCCACATTAACACTTTTAGAAGTAATGAATCAATATAATTGTAAAAGATTAGTGTTTTCATCTAGTGCAACTGTATATGGGAAACCAGCATCTTTACCAATTAAAGAAACATTCCCACTTTCAACAACTAATCCATATGGTACAACAAAATTAATGATTGAAGATATTTTAAGAGATATATATAAATCAGATAATGATTGGAGTATTGCTATTTTAAGATATTTTAATCCAGTAGGTGCACATAAATCAGGATTGATAGGAGAGAGTCCAAATGGTATACCAAATAACTTGATGCCATATATTGTTAAAGTTGCTGATGGTGAATTAGAATGTTTAAGTGTATTTGGTGATGATTATGATACTGTTGATGGAACAGGAGTTAGAGATTATATTCATGTTGTAGATTTAAGCTTGGGTCATATTAAAGCTATTGAATACATTTTAAAAAATAAAGGTATAGATGAATATAACTTAGGAACAGGAAATGGATTTAGTGTTTTACAGTTAGTTAAAGCTTTTGAAAAAGTAAATGGTATAAAAGTAAACTATAAAATTACCGATAGAAGAGCAGGAGATATTGATGCTTGTTATGCAGATAGTTCTAAAGCTAAAGAAATATTAGGTTGGGAAGCTCAAAAAGGTATAGATGAAATGTGTAAAGATGCATATAACTTTGTTATAAAGAATAAATAGGTGTAGTAGATTATGAAAAAGTATAAAAAGGATAAACAAAGAAGTTCGTTAATGACTGTATTAATAGTATTTTATCTATTCTTATCATTATTTTTAATTATGATAGGAATGATATCTTTCTTCAAAATATCCAATATTGTATTAACTAATCAAATTCAAGTGGATGTAATAAATACTAAATTATCACTCTTATTTTATGTAATGATTATTATGTTTATTGGAGTAATAATGCTAATGGGATCGATTGCAGGTATAGTTAGTTTAATTAAATTAGAAAAAAACTGGCTATTATTTGCTATTATAGTTTTAATTGTTGCAACACTATTATTTGTAGTTATGGATGGTTATTTTAGTGCATTATATGGTATTATGGATTATTTTAATTACTTTGCTAATATATTAACTTTAATAATTAGTAGTTCATTACTAATTTATGGATATAAAAAGCAAAATAGTTAGTTATATTGATATATATTAATGATAAATAAAAACTACTTTCAATTTAATAATTTGAGAGTAGTTTTTTAGATCATATTTAATTGTTTTAAAAGATATTATGATTATTAATATCATGGTTGTATTTGTATAATGTTTTAAAAAACAAATTTAAATTCTTTTCTTCAATTAATTCAAACTTATTATTATATACTTGCAATAATCTTTGTTCTTTTTCTTCATCGACTTTTAACTGAAAATAATGATTATTATAACTATTTAAATTTTGACAGCTTAAATCAGTTAATAATTGTTTTCTGTTAGGAAATTGATAGTTTGTTTTACCATATCGCATCAATATCATATTAGTTTCATAGAGATATGGTCCATCAAATGCTTGCGTAAATAAGCAAATAGGAAATTTACTAAATCGGCTTTTGCACTTTATCTCAATTCCCTCATAATCAGCCCAAAACATACTATCAGCTTTTTTACCTAATTCTTTTTCCAGTGTTAAACTAATACTATTAGTACTTTGATTTACTCCCTTAATATAACCTTTACTGGCAATGACTTCAAATTCTTTTGCTAAATGACTGTAATTTTTTTTCATAAAAATATTGTGCTTAATAAATTTTTTTAAATTGTCTCAGTTGGTTTATTTAGTTAAAGAACCTGTATAGTTTATCACCCGGACGGTCGAGGTTAGGGATAATAATTATTGATAAAAAAAAGAATAGATTTTTTTCAATCAATAAGGGTGCGATACAAGAGCCTATTTTGAACATTTATATCTAAAAGAACAACTAATAAATATCAGTTCTATATATAATATACCACAAATTATTAATTTTTTTAATACAAATTTAATGAAAAATGTTAGAAATTATAAGTTCTGTGTTATAATAATCAGCACAGGTGGGAAATATGAGAATAATTGAAGATTTAAAAAAAGATGAAGTATATAATAGACTTTTAGCAAAATTTGATGATGAAGGTCCATTTACATTTGGAAAAGATTATCACACTACAATTTATTGTTATAATGAAGGAGAAACTATACCAATGGATTATGGGGCACTTGGAAAATATATAGATGCTATTCATTATAATAAGTTATCACTTTACGATGTTCCAAAATCATTAAGAACCGAAGAATTCTTTGCCAATACTTTTAACTATACTTATGATTATATTAAAAATAATATAGAAAAATTTGATAGGAATTTCTTTAAAGATCTTATAATGACAGATAGTGGTTCTTTAATATTTGATGATAACTGTTTTGAAATTATGCCAATTGAATATATTGATGAAGAAATGGTTTCTTTAGCTATATTAAGTGGTACAGATTGGAGTTCATATAGTTGGTTATTAACTGTTAACAAAAGAAAGCCACAAGTTTTAAGTGAAGATGTATGGAAATTAGCCGCTAGACTATATGGTGGTAGAACTTTTTCTGTTATTTTAACTATTACTCCAAAAGAATATCAAGATAAAGAATGGTATCAAGAATTATTTAAATGTACATATAATTGTGGATGTAGATGTGATAGTAGAGATACTTATTTAGGTAATGATGATAGAACAGTTTTAATGGATTATATTCCAAAAGAAGTAATAACTCCAGAATTTTTGATAGAATTACTTAAAGATAATCCTAAGAATATTGCAAAATTTAGTGAATATGCACTTGAAACTAAAATTAATATAGGAATAGATAAAGATGGAAAACCTATTAAAAAGAAAATATGGCAACTTGTAATTGAAAATAATGGTTATTTAATTGAAAGTATTGATCTAAATGAAGAAAGAGTTAATTATTTTAAATCATTGTATGATAAAGATTCATCAGAATATTTTTGTTTTAAATATCATTATAGAAATTGGAAAAGATCACAACAACCACAAAAGCAAAATAACAATGACGATTTAGGACTAGTTTTTATGGATGCTATGGAAGGTGATGATCCTTCTAAGGCAATAGATAATGAAGTAAAAAAAAATAGAGATAATATGAAAAAAAGCACAGATTTATTACCAATTTTTTACAATGGATCTTTACCTAATGAATATAAAAAAGAATACGATTCAGAAGAATATCTACGAATGATGTATGAAAAATGTGGTATAAAAGTATTAGAAGAATACGATTATTTACTTTATAGAGTAGAATTACCAGAAGGCTTTACAATAGAATATGATGGATATTTCGGTGCTGTTAAAGATAATAGTGGTACGGAAATAATCTCGTTCCATAGAGATGACAAATTTTACGATCGTACTGCCGAAGTAACAATGATAAATGAAAGCGTTATTAACAACGGATTACAACAATTGGATATACCAAAAAGATTATTAAAAAAATAATAAAGATGACAATGAGATTATCTCTCAAAGTCATCTTTTTCTTTTATTGTATCATTTAAAGTTTTTACTCTTAGATTAAGTGCCTCATTATTTTCAGTTAAAGTCTTAATCTTGTTATTCTTATCTTTTAATTGTTCATGAGCATTAACTAGTGTATTAGATAGAGTTTGTATTTTATCATATTCTTTACTTGTATTATCTACTTGTTCGATAAAGTTGATAAAAGAATCCTTATCTTCTTTTGATAAAAAATAATTATCTTTATTTAATTTAGATACTTTTAATTTATCAATTTTATCTTTTATATCTTTAGAGTTTTGCTTTAATTCTGAAGATTTTTTATTTGCTTGTTTTA
>CACZQD010000059.1 GCA_902783215.1 uncultured Erysipelotrichaceae bacterium | reverse complement strand
TATTCGCAATAGAATAAAGGATATTATGATGAATAATATGGATAATTCTAATAGTGAATTGTTTAAAAAATGGCTAGATAATTATGATAGTTATGAAATCACTAAAGACGTATATAATTCATTAACTGACGAGATACCTAATGAATTAAAATCTTTAAAGGATTATATTGTTAGTCGAAATGTTTGGTGTATTGGAGGAGATGGATGGGCATATGATATAGGATTTGGTGGTATTGATCATGTTTTATCTAGTGATGATAATATAAATATATTAGTGCTTGATACAGAATTATATTCTAATACTGGTGGTCAATCATCTAAATCTAGTCCAAAGGGTTCAATTGAATCATTTGCTAGTAGTGGTAAAAAAACAAATAAAAAAGATTTAGCTCGTATAGCTATGTCATATCCAAATTGTTACGTAGCTCAAGTATCGTTGGGAGCTAATCAAATGCAGTTAATTAAAGCTTTAAAGGAAGCTAATGATCATCAAGGACCATCAATTGTTATTGCTTATGCTCCTTGTATATCACATGGTATTAAAGGTGGTATGATTAATAGCTTAGAAATGGAAAAACAAGCAGTTTTATGTGGTTACTTTCCACTGTTTAGATCTCACCCAATTAATGGTTTTACACTTGATAGTAAAAATGTTGATTTTGATAAATATGAAATATTTTTAAATAATCAAATGCGTTTCGCTTTACTTAAGAAAATTAATCCTGAAAAAGCAGATGAATTATTAAAACAAAATAAAGAAAATGCTATATTGAAATATAAGCATTATGATGAGTTAGTAAATAGAGAAAGATAGTTTGTCTTTTTCTTTTTTATTTGATAAAATATCAACAGGTGATGTTTTATGAGAAAACCAGTTGTTGCTTTACTTGGTAAACCAAATGTGGGAAAAAGTACAATATTTAATCGTTTAGTGGGTAAAAAGGTATCTATTATTGAGGATACACCTGGTATTACTAGGGATAGAATATATGGTAATGTTAATATTGATGGTCATCAATTTCACTTAATTGATACAGGTGGTATTGAATTAGATAATGAAGGTTTTAATAAAGAAATAAAGGTACAAGTATCATTGGCTATTGATGAGGCTGATTTAGTTTTATTTGTAGTGGATGGTAAGACAGGTTTAACACATGAAGATTTATCAGTTAGAGATATGTTAAAGAAAATATCTAATAAAGTTATTGTTGTTATTAATAAATGTGATAGTAAATTAATTAAAGATACAGAATATGAATTTTATGAATTAGGTTTTTCTAATTATCTAAAAGTTAGTGGAGAACAGGGAACTGGAATATCAGATTTAGAAAGTCTTATTATTAAAAATATACCTTATTTTGAAGAAGAAAAAGATGATAATATTAAATTTTCAATAATTGGTAGACCAAATGTAGGTAAAAGTAGTTTAGTTAATGCTTTACTAAATGAAGAACGTGTTATTGTGAGTGATGTAGCTGGAACTACTAGAGATGCTATATATACTAATTTTAAATATCATGATAATACATATACAGTAATTGATACTGCAGGTATGCGTAAAAAAGGTAAAATCTATGAGGCGGTAGAACGATATAGTTTGTTAAGATCAATGAAGGCTATAGATAGATCTGATGTATGTGTACTAGTTATAAATGCAGAAGAAGGCATTATTGAGCATGATAAACATATTGCTGGATATGCAATTGAAGCTGGTAAACCTATCGTATTAGTAGTTAATAAATGGGATGTTATTGATAATAAAGATCAAAATATGAAAAAATGGATTAATGATATAAGAGCTAAT
The DNA here is from genome assembly GCA_902783215.1 of uncultured Erysipelotrichaceae bacterium. GTDB lineage: Bacteria > Bacillota_I > Bacilli_A > RF39 > UBA660 > RUG12438. The sequence goes on along the minus strand of CACZQD010000059.1, from coordinate 3,768 downwards.
TTTCAGTTTATGACTTATGCTAGTATTGTCTTTTTATCAGCAAAAACTAAAAAACGTATTCATACATTAATGCCAGAAATATTAAAATCATATGAAAATAGTCATAGACAGGTTAAAACAAGTTTATTAAATGATGTAATTATGGAAGCATATCAATTGAATATTCCACCTTCATATAAAGGAAAAAGATTAAAAATTTATTTTTCTAGTCAAGTTTCTAGTGCGCCTCCTACTATTAACATCCAAGTTAATAGTAAAGGATTAGTACACTTCTCTTACTTGAGGTATTTAGAAAATAAAATTCGAGAGTCATTTGATTTTAGTGGTACACCAATTGTTATACAATTTAAAAATAAAGGCGAAAGGTAACTAAACAACCTCTTAATCATATATTAGATTAGGAGGTTGTTATGGCATTTAATGATAAATTCTTTGATAAAGTTGAAAAGAAAAGTGGTGTGGGGAAAAATACTATTTTAGATTTAGCTAAAAAATTACAACAAAATGATTTAAAGGATGAAGGAACTTTAAGGGAAGTTATTCAGACACTAAGTAAAATGACGGGAAAAGATGTATCAAAGGATCAAGAAGATAAAATAATAAGTGCTGTGGTAAATGATAAAGTACCAAAAGATATGGATAAAATGTTTTAAAATGTAAAGAAAGTGTCAAAATTTCTTTTTTTTTATACTACTTTGCTTTATAAATGGAAATGTGTGTTATACTAATGATAATAGAGGTGGTATTATGAATGGTGAATATACAAATATTTACGGGGCTAGTACTAAGAAAGGACTAAAAACATCATTTGATTTATCGAGTGTTGAAAAAGTTAGTATTAATGGTCAAGATTATTTAAAATTTGTAAACCCAGAAACTGGAGAAATGGAGTTAATAGAAAATCATAGTAATGATTCATTACAAACTCAGTTTGAAAAAATTAGAGACTATTATTCTATTAAACAAAGTGATGATGCACAAAAAAATACTAACACTATTTTAGATTTTAAACAAAAATATGATAGTCAAAAAGTTAGATTTGTTAAAATAGAAGATATGGTTAACAACTATGGAGATTATGAAAGACAGTTATCATCTTTAAATTCTGAGCAAATGAAAGTTTTAAATTATTTAATTGTTAATAGACAGGATTTAAATATCAATACTATCAACTTGGAAAAAGGTATTGCACTTACAACAGAAGGAAATGTAGTTGAAGCCAGTATTGATCCAGCAACACTAGAAATAAGTGCAAAAAATGCAGAAACAACTAAATTTGAGTATCAAAATCAATCATCTTTTGCTCCTGCTACTAATACAGAAGAATTAAATAAAGAAACTATGTATACTGATGAACAGTATATGGAATATCCTGAATTATTAGAAAAGCAATACAATGCGGGATTAATTACATTGGAAGAAAAAGAAGCAATTGAAGAAAGAATAGAACAAAAGAAAAAGGAAAATGCACAATTAACTAATAATAAACAAAAACAGTATGTTTATAAACTAGAAGATAAAAAGGCTGGATTTGTTGATTATGTTTTTTATCCTTTTATGATTGTTGTTATCGGTTTGTTAATTATTGCTTCAATTGTTGTTGTAGCTATGATATGATAATTATTTGTTAGGACGTGTATTATGAAAAATAAAAACAGATTAACACTAGATGAAAAAATTGATGAAGCATATGAATTATGTATAAAAGGGATAATACCTAGAACAGTTGATGATATTTGTTTTAGTGATGGTATTAAAGTTGGCAATTGGTTAAGTCAGTATCAATATTATTTAAAAAATATTTCTAAAAAAAATGATAAAGCTAAAGTAATATACGAAAAACGCGAAGCAAGTCTAGCTCAAAGAAGTATAGAAGAATATAATAAGGTTTTAGTCGAAGTATATAATCTTCTTATTATTCATCCCGATTTATTAAAAAATGATTCTAGTATTACTTTATCTAGTGGAAGGAAAGTATTTCAGTGGATGAGATATAATCGTAAAAGATTATATTTGTTAAGCCAAAAAGGAAATGAAGATGCACTAAATTTGGTTAATGTTGTTGAGCAGATAGATCCAAAATATTTTGAAGTGGTTGATGCAGTAAAAAATAGAGAAAGACAAAAAATAATGGGTTTATGATAAAAATAGGACGTACAGTAATAAAAAGCAATGTATTTATGGCACCAATGGCTGGCATTTCAAATCCATCTTATATGAAAATAATAGAACAGATGGGTTGTGGTATGGCTGTTACTGAGTTAATAAGTGCGGAAGCTATTGTTAGAAGTAATAAAAAAACATTGGAAATGTTAAATGGTATAGAAGATATTAAGATGCCAGTAGGAATACAATTATTTGGATCTAATGCTGAAGTTTTATCTAGTGCAGCAAAAATAATTGAAAAAAAGTTTAATGTTAATTGTCTGGATATAAATATGGGATGTCCAGTTCCTAAGGTTGCAATATCTGCCCATTCTGGAAGTGCCCTTTTAAAAGATCCTGATAAAGTATTTGAGATTGTTTCATCTGTTGTAAAATCAATATCTAGTCCAGTGACTGTTAAAATAAGAAGTGGATGGGATAATAATAGTATTAATGCAGTAGAAGTAGCTCAAAAAATAGAAAAAGCAGGGGCTAGTGCGATAACTATTCATCCTAGAACTCGTTCTCAAGGATATAGTGGACAAGCCGATTGGAGTATTATTAAAGAAGTTAAAGAAAATGTCTCCATTCCAGTAATTGGAAATGGTGATATTAGATCTTGTTATGATGCTAAAAGAATGCTTGATGAAACTGGTTGTGATGCAGTAATGATTGGTAGGGGATTAATGGGTAATCCTTGGCTAGTTAAAGAATGTATTGAATATTTAGAAAAGAGTATTGAACCAAAACAAGTTAGTATAGAAGAAAAAATTGATATGATAAAAAAACATTTAGATCTATTAATTAAAAATACTAATGAAAAGGTTGCGATGTTAGAAATAAGAAGTCATGCTGCTTGGTACTTAAAGGGTATAACTGGATCAAAAGACTTAAAAGAAAAGATTATGAAAACTAAATCACGGAAAGAACTAATAAAATTATTAGATGATTTTAAAGATAAAACTATTTTGTGATTTAGTTTTTTCTTGTATTATCATTGCAATTACTCATAAATAATGATATAATCTTAACGAAAAGAGGCGGTAATATGAGAGCATTAACAGATCAAGAAAAAGTTAGAAGAGAAAAAGCAGAAAAAATTAAAGAATTGGGTTTAGATGCATTTGGTCAAAGATTTGATCGTACAGATTTTGCACAAGATTTGAAAGATAAATATCAAAGTGTTGAACATGATGCATTTGAATCGATGGATGATAAAGCTTCTGTTGTTGGTAGAATAATGTTTATTCGTAAAATGGGTAAAGCTTCATTCTTTTCTATTCAAGATAAAACGGGAAAAATTCAGGTATATATTTCAATAAATGATATTGGTGAAGAAGCATATAGTTTATTTAAATCTGCTGATATTGGTGATATTGTTGGAGTATATGGTAAGGTTATGAAAACAAGAACAGGAGAAGTAACTATTAAGTGCTTGAAATATACACATCTAGTAAAAGCTTTAAGACCACTTCCAGAAAAGTTTCATGGACTTACTGATATTGAAGAGAGATATCGTAGAAGATATGTTGATTTAATAATGAATGAAGATTCTAAAAAAGTAGCTTTTATGCGTCCTAAAATTATTAGATGTATTCAAAACTTCTTAGATAATAAAGGATT
>CACZQD010000058.1 GCA_902783215.1 uncultured Erysipelotrichaceae bacterium | reverse complement strand
AACAGTTTCTTGAACAATAATCACACCATGATTAACAATCTTAAAATTTTCTAAATCAACATTCCAGTTCTGTTCAGCAATCGTTTTAATATATCCTGTATGAGATAATATCAAAACAGATGTAAACATGATATAAAACCCAATTAACTTAGCCGTAAAAAACTCTGGTAACTTTCTATTTATAATCATATAAACACCACATATACCAACTAAAACTAAAAAGATAGCCCACCAAACACCAGCAATAAAAGCAGCAAAACCTTTAATTATATTAGCAATCATCCCAAATGGGCAACAACCAACTATTGCAATTAAAATTAAAAGAATACCACGAAGTTCTATAACATAATCCTTAGCAGGACCTTTTTTCTCTTTTCTCTTTTTTTTCTTAGCCATCTAATCACTACCATTCCTATATATCATTATATCATACTTTTCCAGTTAATGATTATTTTAATTAAAAATATTATCTTTATTTACCCTCATCTATATTATACATCAAAAATAACAAATTTCCTTCTTTATTTTAAAAAAACATAGTATTTCATACTATGTCATAAATTAACGGCGAAATTTTTTAGTAATTTGCCAATACTTTTTGTATATCTCTTCTGTAATATCATCCCCAAAAGTTTGATACATCATCAATCGAATCTTGTCTTTATAAGTGTCATTTTTAGGATCACACCATGATTTATTCCAATGATGAATTGCGACAGAATTTTTCGTAAGTTTCAATTTGCGTGTATACAAATTATCTGGGTAAAAATAATCTCTCGGATATATTGTAACATTCTTTAAATTCTGGAATTTATTATTTAATATTAGTTTATAGTGATTTTTTGTTATTTCAGTAAAATAAACAGTATTAGCTGTTTTATCATAGGTTCCATCTTCCTTAACAAAATGCATATCATTATAATAATTCATCAAATCTTCAATCCATTTATTTCCTTTTTCACTACCTAAAACTGCACTTCCAAGATGATATCTAGATTCAAACCCACAAAATGCAGAATTATTTAATAAATGGTCAAAATTACCTATTAACTCTACATCTGTATCAAGATAGACTCCACCATAATGATATAACGCATATAGTCGTACAAAATCACTTACAAAAGCCCATACTCTCGCATCATAAGCTTCTTTTGTAAAAGGCAATAAATTAACATCAAAATTTTTTTCATTCCACTCAATGATTTGATAATCATTTAAAAGTCTTTTCCAATTATCAACATACATCTTTAAGTGTTCCGGCATTGGATTATTCCCAAACCAGCAATAATGAATCACTTTAGGTATATTATTCATACTACCAACCCCCTGAATGTATGGTATTATAACAAATAAGTGTCAAAATAGCAAATCATTATTTTTTAACAAGTGTTTTGTAATCAATATACTTTAATCCAGGTATATTGCATTCCATCTTTTTAAAAACAAAATAATCTATTCCATATTTTTCATTCATTATTATTAAATCTTTTTTTGAAGTATATATTTTTTGATTGTTTAATTCTGGATACTTATTAAGTATATATTCTTTTATAATTGGTGAATACTCATGGAAATTACTTTCATCTACAGTTTTATTAATTATAAAACTTATAAAACTATATAAACGGTATTTATCAACCATTAACTCTTCATCTAATATAATGGATGCAACAACATCATACATACATCTTCTAATTCTAACCACACTATCTATTAATTTATCATTTATATAATTATCAGAACAATCTATTTTTCTTTCTTTTTCAATGTCATAAGCTGCTAAAACATTAATAATTGGGCAATCATAATATGATTCCCATACTACAACATATTTATTATTATAAGAAAAAGATAGTATTTTTGATACGTCTTCTTCTTCACTATATAATTCAAATGTTTTATCAGTTTCTATTTTAACAGTACACACTTTATCTTTAGTTTCTTTAATTATCTTAGGCAATTGCTGTTTCAAATATCTCATCCTTTCTATCAAGTGGTAATTCTATTAATACCCTAGTTCCAATTCCTTCTTTAGAATAATAATTCATTCTTCCTTTATGTGCTTTAATTATTTCTGATGATAATGATACTCCAAGCCCAGTACCTTTATTTTTAGTAGTATAAAATGGTGTTTTTATTTTCTTTAAATTAGACTTGCTAATCCCACTACCATTATCTTCTACTACTATATTAATAATGTTATTATTTATTCTTTCTTTTATACTTATAATTCCTTTTTCTTTATCCATAGCTTCAATACTATTTTTAATAATATTAATTAATACTTGACTTAATCTTTTATAATCACCATCTATTAAAATTTCATCATCAATAATATTCGTTTTTAATTCAATTTGATTCTGTTTTAATAATGGTTCTAAAGAATCAGTTACTTCTTCAATTAACATATTTATATCCATTATATCTTTTTCAATATTATCTTTATTCACTAGCATAAAATCTTGAAGTAGTAACAATAATCTTTCTATTTCTCCTTTAATAATAGGAATATATTTAGCTACTTGCTCTTTATTATTTATATTTAACATATCTAAATATGCTTTAATAACTGCTATTGGATTCTTTATCTCATGAGTTATTTTAAATAAAGCTAGTCTAATTTGTTTTTCATTTTGTAACTGTTTATAATCAGTATGATATTTAATTATCCTTTCTCCTTCATTATATAGATATGAAATAATATGAATCATAATATAATTCAAAATAATAATTAAAAAGATTTTACTAACACTTAAAGTAAACAAAAGATTTTTATTAAATAGTTTAATCCATATCAAAAAAGAACTATAATTTACAAGTAAAAATAAATCTATAAAATAATAATTAGATAACTTAAACTTATTTTTTAACCAATAAATAAGTACTAATAATATATATGGTATTATTAAGAATATCATATAATTATAAGAATAATAATGCATAAGTATAATTAATAATGCAATTATATTAGCTATATAAAAATGTCTTTTTAAATACCCTATCAAAACTAAACTATTACTAAGTAACAATACACTAACTGTATGATGATCATACCTATATACTAAATATACAGAAGATAACATACAAAACATAAATAGAATAGTTTTAAATCTATCATTTATATTTTTATTAGATACTAAAAAAAGATTATAAATAATCAGCGGGAATAAAATTAAAATACTATCTAAAATAACACCTTCAAATAAATTCATAACCAATCACCAAAACAATTATAATATGTTATTTTGTCGTATTTTGTCGAATTATGTTGAAAAAGAAAAATTATTAAACTTTTTTTAATTAATTTTAATTAAGTATTACAAAAAGTAATGCAATAAGTAAATGAATAAAAGCTAATTTTTTTCTTATAGCATTACCCGATAAATAGCAAAAAAGATATGTTTTTAAACATACCTTACATATTTTTTGTTATATCTTTCGATATCAAACATAAAAATTACTCATCAACAGTATTTTCTTGTATTTTTTCTATTTGTTCTATAGATAATTCAGTTATCTTAGATATTTCCTGAATTGACATATTTGTCTTTAATAACTTCTTAGCAATATCTAAGGCTTTGTTATTT
>CACZQD010000057.1 GCA_902783215.1 uncultured Erysipelotrichaceae bacterium | reverse complement strand
CTGTTGGTGAGAGAAAACTAGGTGTTTTAGTTTCTATGGAAAATGGTAAATCAACTGCTTATGCTATTGGTGGACTTGAAGATAGAGGTATCATGTTTATTGAACCTGGTGTCGATGTATATGAAGGTATGATTGTTGGTGAACATTCTCATGAAAATGATTTAGCAGTTAATGTTGTTAAAGGTAAAAATTTAACTAATACAAGAAGTGCTGGTAAAGATCATACTGTTGTCCTTAAAAGACCAAGACAAATGAGTCTAGAAGTATGTTTAGATTATATTAATAGTGATGAATTAGTAGAAATTACACCTGAAAATTATAGATTAAGAAAAAGAATCTTAAATACAAATGAAAGAAAGAAATTTGATAGCAAAAAATAGGATTTAAAATCCTATTTTCTTTTTACTTTATTATTTTCTTTTACTATTTCTGTTAATAAATTACTTGTATTAATCATATCTTCTAAACATACATATTCATAAATACTATGAAAATTATGACCTCCAGCTCCTATATTAGGACAAGGAATTCCCATATATGATAAAGTAGCTCCATCTGTTCCACCTCTAGTAGGTATGATTAATGGTTTAATATTAAGATTATTCATGGCCTTAGTAGCAATATCAATAATATATCGTTTATCATATATCATATTATACATATTATAATATGTATCAGTTATTTTTAATTCAATACAATTATTATATTTTTTATTTAAATAACTAACAATTTTTTCTATAAGATGTTTCTTTTTTTCAAATTCATCTTTAGAAAAATCTCTAATTATATATTCCATTTTAGTAGACGATACATTTCCTTCTATTTTTTCTAAGTGATAATATCCTTGATAGCCTTCGGTATTAGAAGGTAAAGTATTTGGTATCCAATAGTTTAATTCATTAGCTATTAATAATGAATTTACCATAATACCTTTAGCAAGACCTGCATGAACATTAACACCTTTTATATTTATTTCAATACTAGCTGCATTAAAATTTTCATAACTGATTTCTCCTAGATCAGAACCATCGATTGTATAGGCAAAATCAGGTTTAAAAATATCAGTATCAATATACTTAGTTCCAAGTCCTATTTCTTCATCCGGAGTAAAACAAATAAATATATCACCATGATCAATATTATTCTTTTTTATGTATTCAATCATTGTTACTATTTCAGCAATACCAGCTTTATCATCCGCACCTAATAATGTAGTACCATCAGTTGTAATTAGAGTCTTTCCAATATGTTTTTTTAAATCATGGTTATTCTTAACTGAAAGAATTTTGTCATTATTTAATTTAATATCATTTCCATCATAATTTTTAATTATTTGTGGTTTTATATCATTACCTTTCGCATCTTCAGAAGTATCTAAATGAGATACAAATCCAATACTATTACAATCATCATTACCTTTAATATAAGCATATACATAACAATGATTATCATCAAAAATTATATCATTAATACCTAATTCTTTTAATTCTTTTACTAGGTAATTCGCTAAAACTTTTTGTTCTATAGTACTAGGCGATGTATTACTATTAGAATTAGAAGTAGTAGGTATAGATACATAATTTAAAAATCTATCCAAAATTTTCATTTAATCACCTCATGGTAGTATATTCTAGCATCATTCAAATAAAAAATCAAATTAATTAATTTGATTTTCTAAATAATAATTTCTTAGTTCTTTAAATCTTTGATAATGAACAACTTCTCTTTGTCTTAAAAAAGATAATGGGGCTAAAACATCTGGATCATTTGTTAAATCCATTAAATGTTCATAGGTTGCTCTAGCTCTTTGTTCAGCTGCCATATCACTTTCAATATCAGCTATATGGTCCCCACTTGTTTCTATATACATTGTAGAAAAAGGTACTCCATTTGGATCAGCAAAGAATAATCCACTATCATGCATTGTAAAATGCCCACCTAAACCAGCATTTTTAATTTCTTCAATAGTTGCGCCCTTCATTAATTGAAAAATCATTGTTCCAATCATTTCTAAATGATTTATTTCCTCAGTCGCAATATCAGTTAATAATGCTTTTCCCTTATCATCAGGCATCGTATATCTTTGATTTAAATAACGAAGACAAGCAGCTAATTCAGAATCAGGTCCACCATATTGACTCATTAAATATTTTGCCATTTTTAAATCTTTTTTCTTAATATCTACAGGATATTGTAATTTCTTTTCATATAAAAACATATAAACCTCCTAATTTTCCCATGGCCATGGTTCATTATCCCAAGCCCAAGGTACTTTATTTAAAGCATCACTACTAGTTAAAAGAGGTCCAATTTTCATTTGATATTCTTCTTTTAACTTATTAGCGTCCATTCTATAAGCATTAAATAATTCAATCATATCTTTATCATTTGGATAAAGATCTAAATAAAGATTTATATCATGAGCAGCAAAACACATCGCATCAACATATAGTTTTAATGATTCTTTATCATTTTTAGGTGTTACATCAATAGGTTTATTTAATTTATATCCATTATATAGATTTGGAAACATATTTCCTCTTATAAATCCATTATATGGATCATACAAAGATGCAGGTTTCTCATCTTTTGTATATATAGGTTGATTATAATTATTATTATCATAATTATAATAATCTAATTTTCTATATTCATACATATTATTCCTCCCAATAATAAGGTACACAATTAGGTATAAAGTGTATAGGTAAGTGTCTAATTTTAATAAATTAATTAAAAAGTATTGTCAAAATACAAAATAATTGATAAAATATAGTAGTAATTTTGATGGCGTGATTGGTGAAGTGGTTAACACGGCGGATTGTGGTTCCGTTATGCGTGGGTTCGATCCCCACATCGCGCCCCAT
>CACZQD010000056.1 GCA_902783215.1 uncultured Erysipelotrichaceae bacterium | reverse complement strand
TAATGATACTATTAAGGTAAAGACTTATGCTTTACCTATAGAAAAGCCTACTTTTAATTGCTATCGTAATTTTGAGATTTATGATGAGAAAGACGAGCTAATTGCAACAGCATCATCAAAGTGGCTATTTTACAATTTTGAGCAGAGAAAAATAGTTAAATTAGATGAAGAAATGTTAAAACTTTTTCAGCCGGAGGGTGATTTAAAAAATGTTGAAGAGAAAATTACTAAATTAAAAGAACCTACATCTTATGAAAATATGATTGAATATCAAGTCAGAAGAGCAAATATTGATGTAAACAAACATATGAATAATTTAGTTTATCTAAAACTTGCAAATGAAATTATTCCCGAAGAATTGTACTTTGGTGAAGAACTAAATAATTTAAGAATTAATTATAAACATCAAATAAGACTAGGTGAGTCAGTTAAAATTTATTATACTATGGAAGATAATAAACATATTGTTGTTATAAAGAACAATGATGAAAGCAAAATCCATGCGATTGTTGAAATGTGGTAGATTTTATGATATAATATATAAAAATTAATGATAAAGGAGAAAATAAGTATGGCAAGTTTTTCAATGCATTTAGCAATAGCTAAATTATATTTAAAAAATCACCCAGAAGAAAATGAAGAAGAATTTATGAAAGGAAGTATTGAACCTGATATGGTACCTTCGCGTGAAAAAGGGCGTACACATTATGGATTTCATGCAGCTTGGTCAAATCCGGCAAAATATCTACAGGAAAATGGTAAAAAAATTGAAAATAGTTTTAAAAGAGGTTATTTTTTGCACCTTATAACTGATTATTTATTTTATCATATATTAGTTGATATTGATGAAGTAGTTACAAAACAGGATTTAGAAGAAGTCGCAACTAAAAATAATTTAGATGAAGTAGTTGAAAGACCAAGATTTAAGGAATGGATAAAAAATCAAAGAGGTGATTTTTCAAAGCTTGAAGGACCAATTAGAGAAAAATATGACATAGAAGATTTTATTGATAAGTTACCTGAAAATATTAAAAAAGTGATGACACGTGAAGAGGGTGAATTACAGTTATTTGAAAAAGAATCTTTATTTAGATTTTTAGAAGATATGGCTCAAATAGATTTAGATAAAATGTCAGAGAATTTATTAAAAAATCAGGATGCAGATTTAATAAAGCTTTATGAGAAATCTAGTTTAAATCAAACTAAAGAAGTTGCAAGATAATTTATTGTATAAGAAATATAAAGGAATATTATTTATTATTAAAAAAGATTTGTAACTCAACTTAAAAACTTACATATAAGTAACTATATATAGCAAAAACATACCTATAATAGACTATTATATAGCAATATATCTATTAAAAAGAAATTTTGGATTTAAAATTCGAAAATTTGATGAAAATTGATTACAGTGCATTTTGATAATTAAAATTTTTTTTGAACGAGATAGAAATTTTTTAAATATTTAATTATAATTTCTTGTTTATTTTTCTTATATTTAATATAAGAACCAAACACACCTCACAATCAAATATTGTGGGTGAGGTACTCCAGAACCTTGTTGTTATCACAACAAAAACTCCAAATTTATTTAACTATAAAAAGTTTTATAAATTTGGAGTTTTAGATTAGAGAAACTTATACACACATGCAAATCCATTGATTCATATTGTTGAAATTCATTTTGAACATGTAACATACCTACTTCATTTATAATAATATTGGTTCAATTTGTTCCCCATCTAAAGCAGATTCTATAGTTTTTAAAATATATTCCGGATCAAACACAATAGAACGAGGTTTAGTAAGAGGGTTATCTTGTCTGAATGGAACAAAATAATAATTTTTTCTATTTATAAGTTTAGCAATGCTCATCATATTTGCTCCAAGACCATTATTTGTAGATGGAGCAATAACAACAGGTAAATTATTTCTTAGGTGAGATTTGACTGCCATAGTAGCAGGTGTATCTATAATATCACAAGCAAGTTTAGACATTGTATTTCCACTTGCTGGTGCAACTATCATTATATCGGTTAAATGTTTGGGACCAATAGGTTCAGCATCTTGTATAGTATGAATTATTTCTTTCCCACATATTTCTTCTATTTCTTTTATAAAATCTTTAGCTTTT
>CACZQD010000055.1 GCA_902783215.1 uncultured Erysipelotrichaceae bacterium | reverse complement strand
TCAGGATTACCAATTATAATTAATTTTTTTCTAGCTCTAGTAATTCCTGTATAAATTAATTTACGATATAACATTCTTCTATAATTCATACAAATAGGCATAATAACAAGTTCAAATTCACTACCTTGAGCTTTATGAATACTCATAATAAATCCATGTTTTATATTGATAAAATCTTTGGGAGCATAATTTACTATACTACCATCAAAATCAATAACTAATTCATTTTTACCACTAGAAGACATATGTGGACTTAATATATCTGTAATAATACCAATATCACCATTAAAAACATTATCATCAGGTAAATTAACAAGTTGTAATACTTTATCTCCAACACGATATATTGTATCTCCATATTTGATTTCTTTTTTCTTTTCATCATATGGATTAAAAATATTTTGTAATACTTTATTTAAATGATCAATACCATTAATTCCAGCATACATTGGAGCCATTAATTGCATTCTTTTATAATCATATCCTTTTTTGATAGTCTTCCTTACAATATCAACAATACTAGAAACAATGCTAGAGCTACCACACTGAACAAAACGATAATCATCTTTATTCTCTAAATAATCACCTAGGGAATTTTCTCTTATCTCTTTTGCTAGTACAGGTATATAACTGTCTTTTTTTTGACGATATAAAGCTTCAAGATGAATAGTTGGTATAATCATACTTTCAATTAAATCTTTTAAAATATTTCCCACACCCACACTTGGTAATTGATTATAATCACCTACTAAAACTACTTTTATATTGTTAGTTAATCCTTTTAATAAATTACTCATTAAATTATTATCAATCATACTTACTTCATCAATAATTATTAAGTGGTGAAAATCTGGATTATATTCATTTACTCCAAATTCATCACTATCTTTATTCCATTTTAAAAAGCGATGAATCGTTGTAGCAGGAAAATGTGTTGCTTCCATCATTCTTTTACTTGCTCTTCCAGTTGGTGCGAGTAATTGAACTCTTTCAGAAGCTTCATTCTGTTTTAGTTTGTGTATTTTTTTATATAAATATACTATAGCTTTAATAATTGTTGTTTTTCCAGTTCCTGGTCCACCAGTTATAATAGTTATATTATTTATTAAAGATTCTTTGATTGCTTTTATTTGATCATCATTATATTCAATATCTAATTCAAGTTGTAATTCATCAATTAATTTATCAATATTTTTATAACTATCTTTTGTTTTATTAACTAAGTATCTTATTTTATTAGAAATATTTACTTCAGCATCATATATATCAATTAAAAAGTATTTATTATCTTCAACTATTATTTTTAAATCTGCTTCTAAATTGTCCAAACAATTACTAAACAATACTTCATCTAAAGCAATATTTAAATACTTATTAATACGTTCATATATTTCCTCATATAAACAGTAAGTATCTCCATTTTCAAAACTTAATTCTTGCATTAAATAAATAATACAAGCTTCAATTCTTCTTTCATCTAATTCATCAATACTTAACTTTTTACTAATTTCATCAAGTTTTAAAAAATTAACTTCTTTTAAATCTTCAACTATTTTATATGGATTATGATTTAATATATTCATTGTATTAGCTCTATAAAAATTATAAATAGCTAAAGAATCTTTCATATTAAATCCTAAATCCGTTAAATAGACAATAGTAGAATGACTTTCTTCATATTTAACTAAAGTGTTATAAATCATATCTGCTTTATCTTTTTTTAATTTAGGTACATCATATAAAACTTCTCTACTATCTAATATCTTTTCTAAAGCATCTTCTCCTAATTTATCAACAATACGACTAGCTAGCTTTTCTCCTACTCCTTTGAATAATCCACTAGCTAAAAACTGTATAATACCATCTTTACCTTCAGGTTTAATACGTTCATATTCAGTTACATCAAATTGAAATCCATATTTAGGATGTACTACACCTTCCCCATAAAAATAATACATTTCACTATGATTCAATGAATCAAAATTACCTTTAAATGTAATAGTTTTATTTACGTAAGCTTTTAATGATTCACTATCAGTTTCTTTCACACGAAAAAGACCAATGACAAAACCATTTTCTCCTTCATAAATACTAGTTCGATAATTTCCTTTTATATAACTCATCAAATCACCAAAACTATTATAACAAATATTTTGACAAAATACATCAAAAAATAACATATAATTAAGTGGTGATGTTATGTTAAACTTTTTAAAAAAATTATTTAAAGATTTCTATATTCTGACAGCTGCATATTCAAATAATATTTTCCCAGATCCATTAACTAAAGAAGAAGAAGATAAATATGTAGAATTAGCAAGTTGTGGTGATGAAAGTGCAAGAAACAAACTTATTGAACATAATCTAAGATTAGTTGCTCATATCGTAAAAAAGTATGAAAACGGATCAAATGATACAGATGATTTAATCAGTATTGGAACTATTGGTTTAATTAAAGGTGTGGATAGTTATTCTAAAAAACATAATACTAGGCTAACCACATATGCAGCAAGATGTATTGAAAATGAAATATTAATGCACTATCGAAATAATAAAAAACATTCTAAAGATATAAGTATTAATGAACCAATTGGATTTGATAAAGAAGGAAATGAAATAACTATATTAGATATTTTAAAAACTGATAAACCTGATTTTATCGAAGATATTCATACAAAAAATAATATTAAAGCTTTAAAAAAATACTTTAATGTATTAACTGATACAGAAAAAGAAATAATTATTAAACGATATGGATTAAATAATGAAGATGAAATAACTCAAAAAGAAATAGCTAAAAAATTAGGCATTTCTAGAAGCTATGTATCACGTATTGAAAAAAGAGCACTTACTAAAATATTAAGAGAGTTTATTAAGCATGAAAAAAACACTTGAGAAAAGTGTTTTTAGTATTCAATCTTATAATATTGTTGTCTTGGTATTAATTGCATTAAATCATAAAAAGAACTATCTGATCTCATAGCTAAAACAGTATGAAATCCACTTCCAGCCTCCTTGGGAACACCTGTTGCAGATAAAAATTTCACTACTTTTTCTACACCTTCTAATTTTCCATATGATTTATAATTATTATTTTTAATAGCATCATATATAGGCATATATTCAACTGTTCCATCATTCATCAAAAAGAATAAAGTTTCCAAACCAACTGCTTGCCCAAATCCACCTATATATATATCTGCCACTTTTTCTTTTTCAATTGATATTTCATGTTCAAATGAAAGTTCTTCATTAGTATTAGATTTATCCAAATAGTAGGCTTTCACTGTATCATTTTCATAAGAAAACATAATTTTTTCTTGTGAAAGCGATGCATACATATCTAAACTATGATCAGTGGTATCTAATACATAATTAAAATCTTTAGTATTTAATGATTTTGAACTATCAAAATCTAAAGTAATTAAATCTTCCTTAGCATTTTTATCTGATTTAACTTCTTTCGTTTCAGTCTTCTCTTTCTTTACTTCATCTTTACTAAGCACTTTATCATAAACCAAATATCCACCCAATCCTAATACTATTATTACTAATATAATAATAAATACATTCTTTTTCATTTTAATCTCCTACCTTTCTAATCTAATTATACCCCCACACACACAATTGAACTTGTCAAGAGGTTTTTTGAGTATTTATTATTTTTTTAGATTAATTGTGTAAAGAGAGTGTAAAGAATTAAGTTAGCATATACTCTCTAGATATTATTCTTTCATCTGAACAATACTCAATAATATATTTATTATTCCTTTTACAAATGATAATGCCAATAGTTTTATCT
>CACZQD010000054.1 GCA_902783215.1 uncultured Erysipelotrichaceae bacterium | reverse complement strand
TTGTTGCAGGTTTGATATAATTTTTCTGCAATTAGTCTGATATTTCAATATTTTTCCCAAAAACTGCATTTACTCTAAAAATTTACGTTTAATAAAAAAAGAAGAAAGATTATAATATCTTTCCCCTATTTTTATTTCGATTGTTTTTTTATTATTCGTTCATATAATTTACTTTGTAATAAATTTGCTCTAATATATTGATTATTTAATGAATAATAAGAAATATCAAAATTAATTTTTTTATCATTATCAAATATAATTATTGAATGATCAGATTTTTTTTCAATTGACTTAATATTATTTAAAGATATCCATTGTGTTTGCTGATTACGTGTTGAAGAAGTTGGAAAAAAGATTATTTGACGAGATTCTTCAATTATTATTGGATATTTAGTTTTTATACCAGTAAGTTTTTTAGTACCTTCACATCTTCCTAAATATGAGCTTCCATAAAAATTACAATTATAATTGATAATTTTATTGCTAGGTTGATTCACTATATATTCTGCGTCTTGTTCATAAACAACTGATTTTGTTGAATCAATTGGCAAAATAGCTTGTGTATCTTCATTAATTTCATATTCTTCTAACATACTATCCCCCTTCCTTAGTTGTATGTTATAACACTCATAATAGTCGAAATATAACGAATTTTGTCAATTGAAATAGTTTTTTTGCACTATTTAACGAAAAAAAAGAAGAACACTCTTTTTAGAATGTTCTAATAGGTAAAATCAATTGTATTAAATCATTGTGTTCAACATTAGTAATTATTATAGGTTTAATCTCTCCATTAAAGCATAATAATACATCTTCACTTTCAAATGTTTTTATAGCCTCTAACATAAATTTAGAACTAAATGATATTTTTATCTCTTTTTGATCTTGTTTTTCAATACTAATTTTTTCTTCCACATTACCTATTTCAGGAATATTAGAAGTAATAATAGCTTGATTGTCTTTAGTTTCAAATTGAATTATATTCTTTTCATCTTCACTTGTTAATAAAGATGCTCTATCAATTGCATTATATAATTGATTTAAATTAACTTTAATTTTTAAATCAAATGTTTCAGGAATTAGTTTATCTGTATCGGGATAATTACCATTTATTAATCTTGACATGACTATAATATTATCAATTTTAAATATCACTTTATTTGGAAATGTATGAAGTTCAAGATGATTATTATCATCTTTTACCATTTTAACAATTTCTAATAAATTTTTTGAGGGAATTACAAGATCTATTTTTTCGTCAATTTGCTTTTCTATTTTGAACTTTTTTCTAGATAATCGATATGAATCTGTAGCAGTAGATTCAAAATCTTTATCTTCGATCTTAAAATTAATTCCTGTTAATACTGGTCTGGATTCTTGATTTGATACAGCAAATATTGTTTGATTAATTGTATTTTTAAATACTTTATTAGAAATAATTATAGGATTTTGTATAAATTCTAAATCAATATTTGGAAAGTCACTGACTTCATTGCAATTTAATTTAAATGATGAATTTGATGTTGTAATAAGTAATTGATTATCAATGATTTCTTCAAAAGTGATAATATCATTATCTAATTTTCTAACTATTTCATATAAAAACTTACCGGCTATTACCATCTCTCCTTGTTCAATAACTTCGATTATATCTTTTTCTGGAATAAATGTTTTAATAGCAATTTCATTATCAGTACTTATTATATATAGTCCTTCTTCATTTAATTCAAATTTAAAACAATTCAATATAGGTATTAAATTTTTATTTGATATTCCTTTAATCGCATAGTTTAAATTTTCTAATATTAATTTTTTCTTAATTTTAAATTTCATTACGTTTCCTTCTTTCTATATTATATATTAATATTATTATTAATGTTCAAAAGTGTTCAAAACTTAAAATACCCCTTTTATTGCTTTAAAAATTATTATGTTCAAAACTTTTTTTCTTCCACATTTTTTACACACTATCAATAATTTTTTGAATTTCATTGTTCAAATTTTCATCTTCTTTGATCATTTTTTTAATTTTATTTACAGAGTGCATAACTGTAGTATGATTTTTTCCACCAAATTCTAACCCTATTTTCGTTAAATTCTCATTTAAATAGTTTCGACATATATACATGGCTATTTGTCGTGGTACAGCAATTTTACTTAATCTTTTCTTAGATTTGATATCTTCAACAGAAATATTATAATGATCAGCAGTTAATTGAATAACTTGATCAATTTTATTTTGTGCGACAATAGTTTTAACAAAATAATCTTTTAATGCTTCAACAGCTAAATCTAAGTTTATATCTGATCCATTCATAATAGTTGCATAAGCAAAGACTCTAGTTAAAGCACCTTCAAGTTTTCTAACATCACTCGCACAGTTGCTCGCAATATATTCTTTAACATCTTCAGGGAAATCAATTTTTAACTCATGAGAATCAATTTTAGCATTAATTATATTCATTCTTAATTCAAAATCTGGAGGTAAAATATCAACTTGTAATCCCCAATTAAATCGAGTTTTCAATCTACTTTCAAGTCTTTTTATATCATCTGGTGATCTATCTGAAGATATAATAATTTGTTTTTCATGATTATACAGTTCATTAAACGTGTTGAAAAATTCTTGTTGAGCTGAAACAGCCCCCACTAAATTATGAATATCATCAATTATTAATACATCTACGTCTCGATATTTATTTTTAAAAGCCTTAGTAGCATCCAAATTATTATTATTATTGTTTTTTCGACATATTTCGACAAAATCAGAAACAAAATTATCACAAGTAATGTATAAAACTTTTTTATTAGAGTTTTGAACAATATAATTACCAATTGCGTGCATCAAATGAGTTTTCCCTAGACCACTTGGTCCATATATAAATAAAGGATTATACATTTTACCAGGGTGTTCTGCTACAGCTAAAGCAGATGTAGCTGCAAATTTATTACTTTTACCTATTATATAATTAGAAAATGAATATCGGTGATCTAAATTAGACTCCATTATATTATTTGTAGGGACACCAATAGGTGTTTCCTCTACCTCAATATTTTTTAAATCTTCTTCTAGTACAAATTCAAAAGTAAAGTTAGTACCAGTTATTTCTTGAAAAGTTTCAACAATGATATCATTATAGTTTTCAGCTAAGTTCTTTTGATGTACATTATAAGGTACTAAAACTGTAGCTTTATGCTCATCTAAATTAATGAGTTCTGTTTCACTAAACCATGTATCATATGCTATATCACTAATTTTAAGTTTTATCTTTTCTAAGAAACTTTTCCACATATTTTGTAAATCCATAATATCACCTATAACTTTTTCACACTAATATTTTACAATATTTTGTTCAAAAAATAAAGAAAAATCATATATTTTATCAATAATAATCGATTTTTGAACAATTTATGTGCAAAAAAATAAAAATTAACAATTTTGAAAACAGTAAATAAAATGTGCAAAAGTGCAAAACTATTATATATAATAGGATAAATGTTAAAAAAAATATTGACAAACTGCAAAAAAGTCTATATAATTTATAAAGCAATGCAGAAAAAATGTTTGGAGGTGTGATTATGAAAAGAACTTTTCAACCAAATAATCGTAGAAAAAAGAAAAAATTAGGTTTTATGGCAAGACAAAAATCAAATATTGTTTCAAGAAGAAGAAAAAAAGGACGCAAGGTTTTATCAAAATAAATCACTGTTTTCAGTGATTTTTAATTTATTAGGTGATGTTATGAAGAAAAAAAACATAATAAAAAAGAATACTGAGTTTCAAAGAATAATAAAGAATAAAAAATCATATGTATCAAAAGAGTTTATTATGTATATAGAAAGAACTAATGATAAAGAATATCATTTTGGAATATCTGTTAGTAAAAAATTAGGAAATGCAGTAACTAGAAATAAATTAAAAAGGCAAATAAAAAGTATTATTGATAAAAAAGACTACCAAAATAACTTTAATTGTATTATAATATTAAGGAAAGCCATCTTAAAATATAGTTTTGAACAAAAAGAAAAGGCTTTAAATAATCAATTAGAAAAATTAAATATATGGGAGGAAATAAATGAAAAAAAATAAAATATTAATACTAATTGTTCTTTTATTAATACTAACAGGTTGTACGAAACAATTAAAAGATGTAAACAACAAAATAGTAAAGAATAAAAAAACTGGACAAACATTACCAGCTAATATATTGTGTAGACCAACGGATAAAGATATTATTAAATTATATGATAATACCCGTGATGAATATATTGTAAAGTTAGATAAAAAATTAAAAGCAAAGAAAATTAGTAAAACTGAATATCAGAAACAAAAAAGTGATTTAGTAGATGTATCAAAGTTAACTAAGTGTAGTAAATTTACACCTGCTACGGGTGGATATGAAGGTCTTTGGACAACAATTTTTGTTAAACCATTAACTTGGTTAATTATTAAAATTGGACAAATTGTTAGAAATTATGGATTATCAGTAATTCTTATTACAATATTAATAAGATTAATATTATATCCTGTTACAAAGAAAAGTGCGAAACAATCAGAAGTAATGAAAAAAGCACAACCAGAGTTAAATAAACTTGAAAAGAAGTATAAAGGTAAAAATGATCAAGCTTCTATGCAAATGAAATCACAGGAAATGTTAGCTATATATAAAAAATATGGAATAAATCCAATGGCAGGATGTATATTTGGTTTTATTCAGATTCCATTATTCTTAGCTTTCTATGAATCATTATATCGTTTACCAGCTATTTTTGAAGGAAATTTCTTAACATTTAAAATGTCAGTGGCACCATTAACAGCTGCAACTCAATTAGGAAATTACTTATATTTAATTTTACCAATATTAGTACTAGTTGTAACATACTTCTCATTTAAACTAAATAGTAATGCAAGTATGAATGAAGATCAAGCAAAACAAATGAAGTTAATGATGAATATAATGATGATTGTAATTTTCTTTACATCATTCCAAATGTCAACAGCTATCATTATATATTGGATTACCAACAGTGCATTTACAATAATTCAAAATTTAATAGTTAAAAGGAGTATGAAAGATGATAAAAGTATATAGTTACGAAGGAACAAACGAAGAAGAATGCCGAATGAAATGTTATGATGAATTAGATGTTTATGATAACGAAATAATAACTAAAGAGTATGAAGAAGATAATTTATATAAAATTGATGTAGTTAAAAAAAGTGAAGTAGAAAGTTTCATAGAAGAATTTTTAACTGATATTACTAATAAAATGAATATTCAAACACGTATAAGTATAATGGAAGATGATGATATTTATAATGTTAAATTGAATTCTAAAAAAAATGCTATATTAATAGGAAAAGATGGAAGAACTCTTACCGCACTTCAAGTTCTATTACGTCAAGTTATTAGAAATATGTGCAAAATGAATATAAAAGTTAACTTAGATGTTTCAAATTATAAGTCAAGACAAGATAAAAATTTTGAATATGAAATAAAACAAATTATAAATGAAGTAATGAAAACAAAAGTTGATACAACATTAGATCCAATGAATTCTTATAAAAGAAGAATTGTTCATACAATTGCAAGTAATTATTATAATATTGAAACAGAAAGTATTGGTGAAGAACCAAATCGACAAACAATAATTAAATATGTAGAAAAATAATACTATTTATATAGTATTTTTCTATTTTTAAGGAGTGATTTAATGGAAGATACAATTGTTGCTATATCAACCACTTTAGGTGTGGGAGCTATATCAATTATTAGAGTTAGTGGTAGTGAAGCAATAGATTTAGTCAATAAAATAACAAAAACTGATTTAACTAAAAAACAGACACATACTATTAACTATGATTACATATTAGATAATAATAAAAAAATAGATGAAGTAATGGTTTCAATTATGAAAGCACCAAAATCATTTACAAAAGAAGATGTAGTAGAAATAAATTGTCATGGAGGAATAGCAACTACCAATAAAATTCTTGAATTATTAATAGAAAAAGGATGTCGTTTAGCTGAACCAGGTGAATTTACTAAAAGAGCTTTTTTAAATGGTAGAATAGATTTAGTAGAAGCAGAAGGAGTAATGGATGTAATAAGCGCTAAAACGGAAAAATCACTTTCCTTGGCATTATCCTCACTTAATGGAGAATCATCTAAATTAATAAGAGAATTGAGAGAAGAGTTAATATCTATAATTTCTAATATAGAAGTAAATATTGATTATCCAGAATACTATGACATTAAAGAAATATGTAATAAAGATATACTTCCTAAACTTAATAATATAGAAAAACAAATAAATGATATTATCGTAAACTATAAAGATGCATCAATTATTAAAGATGGAATAAAAACAATTATAATTGGTAAACCAAATGTAGGTAAAAGTAGCTTATTAAATAAATTATTAAGTGAAGAAAAAGCTATTGTAACAGATATTCCTGGTACTACTCGTGATATTGTAGAAGGTGAAATATATATTGATGGTATTAAATTAAATATTATAGATACAGCTGGTATTCGTAAAACAAATGATATTATAGAAAATATTGGTGTTGAGAAAAGTTTAAAACTTATTGATGAAGCTGAGTTAATTATATTTGTTTTAAATAATAATGAAATAATAACAAAAGAAGAGCAAGAATTATTAAACAAAATAAAAAATAAAAATTATATAGTAGTTATTAACAAAGATGATTTAGAAAAAAAATTATCATTAAAAGAAGAAAAAGCTATATATATATCTACTGTAGAAAACAGAGGAATAAAAGAATTAAAAAATGAAATTAAAAAAATGTTTAATTTAGATAAAATAGATACTAAAGATATGACATATATTAGTAGTTCCAGAAGCATAGGAATTTTAAAAGAAACGAATTCCATAATCAATCAAATAAAAGAAGCAATAAACAATAATATGCCAATAGACATGATTGAAATTGATTTAAAACAGATATGGAATAAATTAGGAGAAATAATCGGAGAAACATATGATGAAGAACTATTAGATCAATTGTTCAGTCGCTTTTGTTTAGGAAAATAGGTGATTAAATGAAATATGAAGTAATTGTAGTTGGAGGAGGACATGCCGGATGTGAAGCAGCTTTAGCAGCAGCACGAAAAAATCATCAAACTTTACTAATTACAGGTAATATAAAAAATATAGCCGATATGCCATGTAATCCCTCGATAGGAGGAAGTGCTAAAGGTATTGTTGTAAGAGAAATAGATGCCTTAGGTGGAGAAATGGGAAAAAATGCAGATAAATCACTTATTCAAATTAAAATGTTGAATAGTGCTAAAGGACCTGCAGTAAGATCATTGAGAGCACAAGCAGATAAAAAAATATATCCACAAGAAATGTTAAAAACGTTAAATATGCAAGATAATCTTGAAATTAAAGAAAATATAGTAGAAGATTTAATAATTGAAAATAATAAAGTTAAAGGAGTTATATTAGAAAATAATAAAAAAATATATTCTAATTGTGTAATATTGACTACAGGAACATATTTAAAAGCCGATATTTTAGTTGGAGATACTAGAAGAAGAGAAGGTCCACATGGCGAAAAACCATCTAATCATTTATCTGATAAGTTAAAAGAATACGGCTTTACAATAAAAAGATTAAAAACCGGTACACCTCAAAGAATAGATAAAAAAACTATTGATTTTAGTAAAACTAGTATTGAACAAGGAGATAATAAATATTTAAGTTTTAGTTTTGATAATAAATACTATTATGATAAAGATAAGCAAACTCCATGTCATTTAATATATACTACACCAGAAACACACAAAATAATAAAAGATAATTTAAATAAGTCAAGTATGTATGGTGGATTAAATGATATTAAAGGTATTGGACCTAGATATTGCCCATCAATTGAAGATAAAATAGTTAGATTTGCAGATAAAGAAAGACATCAACTCTTTTTAGAACCAGAAAGTTTATATTATGATGATATTTATATTCAAGGTTTCTCTACAAGTATGCCAAAAGAAATTCAAGATAAAATGGTTCATTCATTACCAGGATTAGAAAATGCAAAAATATTAAAATATGGATATGCAATTGAATATGATGCAATCGATTCTAAACAATTAAAACAATCACTAGAAACTAAAATTATATCTAATTTATATACAGCAGGACAAATAAATGGAACAAGTGGTTATGAAGAAGCAGCGGCTCAAGGTTTAATTGCAGGTATAAACGCATCTTTAAAATTAGAAAATAAAGAACCATTAGTTTTAAAAAGAAGTGAAGCCTATATTGGTGTATTAATAGATGATTTAGTAACGAAAGGAGTAATAGATCCATATCGTTTATTAACGTCACGAGCTGAATATAGATTATTACTCAGAAGTGACAATGCTGATATCAGGTTAACAAATTATGGATATCAAGTAGGATTAATCAATGAACAAAGATATAAAAGTTTTGAACAAAAATGTGCAAAAGTATCAGAATTAACACAAGAATTAAAAAATATAAAACTAACTCCAACAAAAGAAATTAATGAGTTTTTAAATAGTCAAAACAGTTCTACATTAAAAGATGGTATTACTTTATATAATTTATTAAAAAGACCAGAAATAATTATAAATAATATTAAAAAGTATTTGAAAAATCAATATAATGACGAAATATTAGAACAAGTAGAAATAAATATAAAATATGCCGGATATATAGAAAAAGCCTTAAAAGAAGCTAATAAAATGAATAATTTAGATA
Source organism: uncultured Erysipelotrichaceae bacterium (assembly GCA_902783215.1). GTDB lineage: Bacteria > Bacillota_I > Bacilli_A > RF39 > UBA660 > RUG12438. The sequence continues at coordinate 8,422 of CACZQD010000054.1, read as the reverse complement.
ATAAGAAAATTCCGGATGATATTAACTATGATAAAATTCATAATTTAGCAAGTGAAGCAAAACAAAAGTTAAAAGAAATAAAACCGACATCAATTGGTCAAGCATCAAGAATTAGTGGTGTAAATCCAGTAGATATTTCACTAATTATGGTATATATAAAAAAGGAGTATTTCCATGAATCTAAATAAATTTTTAGAAGAATTAGAAAAAATTAATATTTATCCCACGGATCAACAATTAAAGCAATTAGAAAAATATTATGAATTAATTGTTGAATATAATAAAGTAATGAATTTAACAGGTATAACTAATAAAGAGCAAGTATATTTAAAACATTTCTACGATTCACTTACATTAAATAAAATAATAGATTTAAATAAAGAATATTCATTATGTGATATTGGATCAGGTGCTGGATTTCCTGGAATAGTATTAAAAATAATATTTCCTAAATTAAAAATAACACTATTAGATTCATTAAATAAAAGAATAGAATTTTTAAATATAGTTATAAAAGAATTAAAACTACAAGATATTGAAACCGAATCAATAAGAGTTGAAGAATTTGGGAAAAATAATCGAGAAAAATATGATATTGTAACTGCTAGAGCAGTCGCCCCTTTAACTATTTTACTTGAATATGCTATACCATTGGTTAAAGAGCATAAATATTTTATTCCAATGAAAGCAAATTTAGAAACAGGATATCAAAATGCACTTAAAATATTAAATAGTAAAATATTAAAGATTGAAGAATTTAAGTTACCGGTTGAACAAAGTCAAAGAACATTATTATTAATACAAAAAGAAAAAAAGACAAATAAATTATTTCCCAGAAATAATTCTAAGATAAAAAAACAGCCATTATAAGGTTGTTTTTATTATCTGGGAAATATTTCCCAAAATATTTCCCAAACTATTGCAATATTTTTTAAAATATTGTATGATATATATGTAAAAGAATAGAAAGGAGTTTTTTCATGAATTTTTCTAACGAGAAAATAGTGGGAAAAGTCATTGAAGTTAATAATGATGATATATTACCAAACAGGTTTCAACCACGAAAATACTTTGATGAAGAAGAAACACTAGAATTAGCAGAATCAATTAAAGAACATGGAATATTACAGCCAATTGTAGTAAGACAAGTTGGTGATAAATATGAAATAATTGCTGGTGAACGAAGATATAAAGCTAATATATTAGCAGGAAATGATACAATACCAGCCATTGTTAGTAATTTAAATGATAAAGAAAGTTCTGAAATAGCTGTTATTGAAAATATTCAAAGACAAGATTTAACACCTATTGAAGAAGCAATTTCCTACAAAAGAATTATTGATATGGGTTATGTAACTCAGGAAGAATTAGCACGTAAAATTGGTAAAAGTCAATCTGCAATTGCCAATAAAATAAGATTATTAAAGCTTTCTGATGATGTACAAGATGCTTTAATGGCTAAACAAATATCAGAGCGACATGCAAGGTCTTTGTTACAATTAGATAGTTTAACAAAGCAAAATGAATTATTAAAGAAAATAATAGATGAAAGATTAACAGTTAGAAAAACAGATGAGGAGATAAAGAAAATGAATAACAATGAAATAAATAATAATCAAAATAATATGATAAACAATCCAGCACAAGGAAATAATTTTAATTTTGGAATGGGAATGAATAGTATAAATCAAAATCCTACAGCAGTAGAAACACCAGTAGTAGAAGCTCAACCTACACAAAATATAGAAATGCCTAGTCAAGAAGTAGCTCCAACACCAAACATAGATGTTTCACCAATAATGGGTGTGCCAGTAAATAGTTTTAGTAACTCTCCATCAGTTCCAGTGGTAGACAAGGTATCATCAACCCCAGTACAACCAATGGAAACACCAGTACCAGAAACAAATGATACACCAATAAATTCAGATATGAATATATTTAATTCAACAATGGAAACACCAGTAATGAATGAACAACCAAGCGTTCCAGTAGTGGAAGAAATTCCGTCTACCCAAGTACAACCAGTAGAAACACCAGAACCAGAAACAAATGATACACCGGTAAATTCAGATATGAATATATTTAATCCAACAATGGAAACACCAGTAGTGAGTGAACAACCAAGTGTTCCAGTAGTAGATGAAGTACCATCCACACCAATCCAACCTACAACTTCATCTGAAATATCGTTAGATTCACCAAATAATGTTCCAACTGTAGAAGATACTCCAATCCAAAATATTGATATACCAAATGTATCTGAATCAGTTATACCTACAATCAATCCATCAAATGATATTTCAATTGAAGATAATTCTGTACCATCATTTATGCCAGAACAACCAGTTGAAAATAATTTTTCATCTCCAGTTGTTGATTTAAGTCAAAATACGATAAATGAAGAACCTACAAATGATATTCCACTAAATAGTAGTATAGAAACACCAATTGAACAAACACCAGATCCAATAATTGTAACTAATAATGAAACTCAATATGATCCTATTATGCCAGAACAACCATCTGGAGAACCAACATTAGATTTTAAAACAATTATTAATTTAATAAGACAATGTTCATCAACAATTGAAAAATGTGGATATAAAATTGATACAGAAGAATATGATTTAGATGGCAAATATCAAGTAACATTTGTTATAGAAAAATAATTTAATAAGCAAGACAAAAAGTCTTGTTTTATTATATATATAATGATAAAATAATCATCAGAGAAAGAGATGATATTATGTTTGAATTAGTATCAGAATATAAACCAAGTGGAGATCAACCAGAGGCAATAGATAAATTAGTTAAAGGTATAAAAGATAATAAAAAATGGCAAGTATTAAAAGGTGCAACAGGAACAGGTAAGACATTTACTATGGCAAATATTATAAAACAAGTTAACAAACCAACACTAATTCTTGCTCATAATAAAACACTAGCAGGTCAATTATATGCTGAATTTAAAGAATTATTTCCAAATAATCATGTATGTTTTTGGGTCAGTTATTATGATTATTATCAACCAGAAGCATATGTAGCCAAAACAGATACTTATATTGAAAAAGATGCCTCCATAAATGATGAAATAGATGAAATGCGTCATTATGCAACAGCTTCTTTATTAAATGAAAAAGATGTAATAGTAGTAGCATCAGTATCATGTATTTATGGTATAGGAGAAATAGAAGAATATCGCAATAAAACCATTACTATATCATTAGGAGAAACTATAGATAGAGATAATATAATAGAAAAACTAATAAACATGTTATATGAAAGAAATAATTACGATTTTAAAAGAGGAACATTTAGAGTACAAGGAGATATTATTGAAATTATTCCAATTCATCAACATGCATCAGGTATTAGAATAGAATTATTTGGTGATGAAGTAGATAGAATAAGTGAATTTGATATAGTTACAGGTGTAGTTAAAAAAAATAAAAAAACAATAACTATATTCCCAGCTAGTCACTTTGTTACTAATGAAGAAAAAATAAAAATAGCTGTTGAAAATATTAGACAAGAACTTCAAGAACGATTAGAATATTTTAAGCAAAATAATAAATTATTAGAATATCAAAGATTACAAGAAAGAACCAATTATGATTTAGAAATGTTACTTGAAACAGGAACTTGCCGTGGAGTAGAAAACTATTCTCGACCACTTGCTTTAAAACAGCCTGGAGAAACTCCTGCCACACTTATTGATTTTTTTCCAAAAGATTTTTTACTCATGGTAGATGAATCACATGTTACATTACCACAGGTTAGAGGAATGTATAATGGTGATAGAGCTAGAAAAGAAATATTAGTCGAATATGGATTTAGATTACCTAGTGCATTAGATAATAGACCACTTAGGTTTGAAGAATTTGAACAAAAAATAAATCAAATAATCTGTGTATCAGCCACACCAGGAGATTATGAATTATCGAAGAGTAATGATGTTGTTGAACAAGTAATTAGACCAACTGGCTTGCTTGATCCAACTATTGAAATAAAACCAACAAAAAATCAAATTGATGTTTTAGTAGAGCAGATAGAAGATAAGATAAATAAAAATGAAAGAGTTATGATAACTACTCTAACAATTCGTATGGCAGAAGAATTAACGCAATATTTGAAAAAATTAGATATTAAAGTAGCTTACCTACACTCTGAAATAAAAACATTAGAAAGAACTAAAATAATACGTGATTTAAGATTGGGTAAATATGATTGCTTAGTTGGAATAAACTTATTAAGAGAAGGATTAGATATTCCAGAAGTAAGTTTAATAGCTATATTAGATGCAGATAAACAAGGATTCTTACGAAGTGATCGTTCATTAATTCAAACAATAGGTAGAGCTGCCAGAAATGAACATGGTCATGTTATAATGTTTGCTGATACAATTAGTGATTCGATGAAAACTGCAATAGATGAAACAAATAGAAGAAGAAAAATTCAAATAGAATATAATGAAAAGCATCACATAATTCCAAAAACAATCGTTAAAGAAATAAGAAATCTTATTTCTAATACTGATGAAAATAAATCTAATATTAAAGATAACAAAGAAAAAACTATTACTTACACAAAAGAGCAAATAGAAAGTGAAATGAAAAAAGCTGCAAAAGAATTAGATTTTGAAAGAGCAATGGAATTAAGAGATATTTTATTTGAAATGGAAGCAGAATAGTATTATAATATAATAGGAGATGATAACTTGAAAAAGAAAAAAATAAATAAATATTTAGATTGGTTTATTCACATGCTAGGATATACATTAGTATTAATAACCATATCTGTTATATTTACCAAGTATATGTATATAGATAGTAACTACTATGGATTATGGGGATTAATAGCTGTTTTAATAATTTTTATTTTAAATAGAACAATAAAACCACTATTAGTATGGCTTACTATGCCATTAACTGCTCTTACATTAGGACTATTCTATCCAGTTATAAATATGTTAATATTAAAAATAACTGATTTAGTATTATTTGATCATTTTCAAATTCATGGAATACTTAGTTTATTCTTAATATCTATAGTAATTTCAATTATGAATGCTATTATGGACAATATAATTATTGACAATCTATTAAAAGGATTAAAAAAATGAGTTCTAATTTAATATCAATAGGTGATTTTCAAATAAAGTGGTATTCAGTACTTATTTTATCAGCATTTCTTTTAGGAATATTTTTAATCGAAAAAGAAGCAAAAAAAAATAAAATAGATAAACTAATAATATCAAATTTATGTTTCTATTTAATAATAGTATGTATATTAGGAGCTAGAATATATTATTGTATATTTAATTTAGATTATTATCTAAATAATCCAATAGATATTATTAAAATATGGGAAGGTGGATTAGCTATCCATGGTGGAATAATCTCGGGAATTATATTTATTATCTTATATTGTAGAAAAAATAATTTAAACTTATTAAAAACATTTGATATTTTTGTTCCAGCATTAATAATTGGTCAAGCAATTGGAAGATGGGGCAATTTCTTTAATAAGGAGGCATATGGTTCAATAACTACATATGATACTCTTTCTAAAATACATATTCCTAAATTTATAATAAATGGTATGTATATTGATCATCATTATTATCATCCTACATTTTTTTATGAATCATTGGGATGTTTATTAGGATTTATTATACTTATAATTTATAAATATAAGATAAAAAAAGTTAATGGAGAATTGACAAGTATATATTTAATAATATATGGCATTTTAAGATTTTTTATCGAGTCACTAAGACAGGACAGTTTAATGATAGGTAATTTAAAAATAGCTCAACTAGTATCAATAATTATGATAATAAGTGGAATCACATTATTTATTGTATTAAAAATAAGGAGTAAAAATGATAAACAAGAAATGGGATCAAGTTCTAAAAAATGAATTTAAACAAGAATATTTTAAAAAATTAGGTATATTTGTTAAACAAGAATACAAAAACAAGCAAATATTCCCACCTTATGAAAATATATTTGACGCACTAAGATTTACTGATTATGACAAAGTAAAGGTAGTAATATTAGGTCAAGATCCATATCATGGATTAGGAGAAGCTCATGGATTGAGTTTTTCTGTTCGTCAAGGAGTAAAAATGCCCCCTTCTCTATTAAATATTTTTAAAGAACTAGAAAGTGACATAGGAATTAAAAGAAATAATACAGACTTAACAGATTGGGCTAAAGAAGGAGTATTACTATTAAATTCCATCATGACTGTTCAAAAAGATAAACCGTTATCTCATAAAGATAAAGGATGGGAAATATTTACCGACAATATAATTAAATATTTAAATCATAGAGAAAAACCAATAGTATTTATTTTATGGGGAAGTTTTGCTAGAAGTAAAAAATCTTTAATAACTAATCCTAATCATAAAATAATAGAAAGTCCACATCCTTCACCATTATCCGCACATCGTGGTTTCTTTGGAAGTAAACCATTTTCGAAAACAAACAAATTTTTAAAAAGTATTGGACAAAAAGAAATAAAGTGGTAATTAATTATATGAAAGGTAATATATATGGAAAATAGAAAAAAGTTATATGATTTTTTTAAAAAGGAAATGGAACAATTTGATTTAGGAAATTTTTTTATAAATGATTCCATAAAAAAGAATAATGGAGCAATTGGATTAATTACCCCTACTCAACTAATATTAACGAGAAATATTGATTTTGGTAATGGAGTAGGATCAGGAGATCATAACCCAACATGTGATTTACTAAGTAATTTAATATATAATAGAGAAATAATATATAGTAAAGAAATAGAAATAGAAAAAATATATCTCCTACAAGAACAAAATATATTAATTAGAATGTTTAATGAATCATTCGGAGAAACAATTGGAACAATAAAAAGTATTTGGATTCATTTTCCAAGTGCAGTAACAGAAACTCAAATATATTTTTTAAAGAAACTAGAAGATGAATATGGAGAAATACTAAAAAAAGTTAGTCAAAAACAATTGATAACAGATGAAGATCCATTAGTTGGTTTCAAAGATATAAAAGGCAATGTTATTAAAGATAATAGTTTCAATGCATCAATTATTTATGCAGAACAATGTTTATTGAATAAAGATCGACAAATAATTCCAGATGAAATTATTGTTGGAAAAACAATAAATAGTGCAAACAAACATTTATAAGAATTAGTAGTAGACAAAATAAAAAAAATTTGTTATAATCTCTTACGAGTATTAATTTACTCCTTGCCCTATTTGGGCTTATAACCATAAGGAGGTGTAGAAATGAGAAATTATGAAATTATGTTCATAGTAAAATCAACACTATCAGAAGAAGATATTAAAAAAGTAGCTTCTAGCTTTCAAAAAACATTAGAAACAAATGGTGCGAAAGTAACAAATGTTGATGCTTGGGGACAAAGACCATTAGCTTATGAAATTAAAAGAGGAAATGAAGTTCACAAGAGTGGTAACTACTATGTAATTAATTTAGAGTCTAAAGACGATAAAGCTGTAAAAGAATTTGATCGTTTAGCTTTAATTAGTTCAGACATTATTAGACATTTAATCATAAAAAAAGAAGATTAGAGAGGTATTTATGAATAAAGTAGTATTGTTAGGAAGATTAACAGCAAAACCAGAATTAAGATATACAAGCTCAAATACAGCATATACAAGATTTACAGTAGCTGTTAATAGAAGACAAACAAAAGAAGACGGAACAAGAGATGCAGATTTTATTACTGTTGTTGCTTGGAGAAGAACAGCAGAAATAATCTCACAATATTTTGATAAAGGAAGTCAAATTTGTATTGATGGAAACATAAGAACAGGAAGTTATGATGATCAAAATGGAAATAGAAGATATACTACTGAAGTATTTGTAGATAACTTTGATTTTGTAGATTCAAAGAATTCTAGAAATAGTGCTCCAGTACCTGATTCACCATATGATTATCAACAACCAGCTCCTGCCCCTACTCCATCAAACAATAGTGTAGATGTTACAAATGATCCATTTGCTGAATTTGGAGATAATGTATCAATCGATGAAGACTTCTTAGACTAAAAGGAGGATAATATGGCAGAATTTTATAGAAAAAAGAAAAAAAGATGTAGAATGTGTGATGGTCAAGAAATTGATTATAAAAATGTAGACGTAATCAAAAAATACGTAAGCGCAGATAAAGGTAAAATATTACCAAGAAGAGTTACAGGTGCATGTGCAAAACATCAAAGACACATTGCTACACAAGTTAAATATGCTAGATTTATGGCATTAATACCATTTGTTAAATAAAATAAGTGTAAAAACTTATTTTTTTTGTTATTTAAAAGGAAATAGAAAAGTTTTATCTAATAATATAAGTGAAGGGATTGAAGATGTGATTAGAAGGGAGGAATATGACTAAATTT
>CACZQD010000053.1 GCA_902783215.1 uncultured Erysipelotrichaceae bacterium | reverse complement strand
TGATGCTTTAATAACAAGTGTAGATGTAGATACACCTGAATGCGATGTAAATGGAGATCAAACAGACACTAGTGCGGTTAATATGTGCAAATACTTAGAATATAAAATAACATATGATGGTGGAGCGGAAATAAATCAAAATAGTGATACAGTATATGCTAAAGATAAAGTAAAACTAAAAGTAACATTAATATATAAAGAATTTAGTGATGCTTCTGAATTACCAGCAGAAGATGTAAATATATCAAATCTAGGCATACAAATAGATTTTGAACAACAAAATAATGCATTAGTTAAAGATAATGGAGAAGTAGCTAATTATAGAGTATATCATCAAGGAGATAAAATAACTCTTAACAATGAAGACTATTGGGTAATTGCAGATAGTGGTGCAGATAAGGATTATGTAGTAGCGTTAAAGGATAAACCTCTTGCTGTTGAAGAAGTAAATACATATGGCGGAGTAGGAACAGAAAATAATCATGTTAACGTAAATGATGCTTATATTATTGGACAAGCAGCTAATTATAAGGGTTTTGGAGGAATATCATACTATTCAAGTGAAACTTGTGGATATGTAAATGGTTCTAATATAGAAACCGGTTGTACAACAGATTATAACTTATCAGATATAAAATATGTCGTTGATAAATGGTATCAAGATAAATTTACAAATAATCAATTAAAGGAAGTAGAAGGATATAGTGCTCGATTAATAACATTAAATGAATTAGAAAATAAATTAGGTTGTGTATCTAAAAATTGTGCTAATTCTTCATATAATTGGATTTATAATACTAGTTACTGGACATCCAGTGTTTATGGTAATACAAGTTCTCATGTTTATAGCGTAAATTCAAAAGGTAACATTAGTGCTACTATTGTTTATCGTAGCTATTTGGAATATACTGTCCGACCTGTCATTAACGTTTATAAATCAGCTTTAGAAACACAATAAAAAATGGTTAATATAAACCATTTTTTTGATACTTTAATTTGTATATCTTAATGAATCATTTGATATATTAAAAATTATTCCTACCATAATCATATAACTTAATAAGCTTGAACCACCATAACTAATAAATGGAAGTGTAATACCGGTTATTGGCATTATTCCAATTGTCATACCTATATTTTGAAATTGTTGATATATTAACATTCCTAATATTCCTGCTATAACATATTTATTCATATGATTCTGACTATGAATAGCTGTACTAACTAATTTTACATCAAAATAAACTATTAGTGATATTAAAGCAACTGCTCCAATTAAACCAAAGTTAGAAGCAAATACTGCAAATATAAAGTCTGTTTGTGGTTCTGGGAAATATAATGGAGTATTATTCCATCCATTACCAAATAATCCACCAGAACCAATTGCTGTCATACCATTTTGTAATTGATATCCACTACCGCTTGACCAATCTAGTAACCTGTCAACTCTTAAAAAGAATGATGTTCCAAATATTTTGATAAATAAATCGTTATTAATAAAATAAATTGCTAATACTGATCCAACTGTTAATGATAGTATGCCAATTACAATTAAGAACCATCGATATCTAATACCTGCTACAAACAACATAATTATTGTTATTAATAAATATATTAATACAACTCCAGTATCAGGTTCTAAAAAGGTTAAGAAACTAGGTATTAAAACTACAATTCCAACTTTAATTAAAAATTTTAATTCATCTTTAATACTAGGATTATCATAATCTTCACGGAAACTTTTAATCATACTTGCTAGTTTAATAATTAATATTATTTTCATAAATTCACTTGGTTGAATACCGAATGAACCAAAGCCAAACCAACATTTTGCATCATTAATAGTTTGTCCAAAGAATAGAACCAGGACTAACGAAATTACTCCTATAATATATAAATAGTTTATATTTCTAAAGATAATATCATTACCAATAAACATTATAAAATAGGCTAGTATAAAACCAATACTGTACCATAGTAATTGCTTTAAATATAAATTATTCATACTGGTTTCAAGTAGACTTTGTGCACTAAAAATAGTTATAATACTTACTAGTGCAAAAACAATAATACTTATTAATATTCCATTATCTACTTTGTATTTGGATATGTTTTTCATGTCATCACCACTATTATTTTACACTTTTAATATTAATATTACAACACAAAAATTTTACTTTTTTAATTTTTTATAGTATAATGACTGAGGTGATACAAATGAATTTGATTAAATATGTTGTAATCGCACTAATTTTGGTGATAATTGCTATAGCTATTATAAAATCTAGAAAAAAGGATGCACATTTAGAAGTTAATAAATTAGTACAATGTTTAGGTGGTAAAGATAATATTATTAGATATGAAGTTAATAATTCTAGATTTGTTGTCACACTTAATGATGTAAATAAAGCGGATAAAGAAGCTATTCAAAAATTAGGAGCGAAAGGAATTTTAGAAGTAGATAATCAATTAAAGATTATATTAGGCAGTGATGCTAAAAAGATTGTTAAATTAATAAATAATTTAAAATAACTATCGTTTGATGATAGTTTTTTTTATTTTAGATGTTCTATGTGATAGTTTATCAAGTTTAAATAATATAATTATTCCAAAGAAATATTGATTATGATACAGAAATAATTATTAATTGTTGAAAAATAGATCAATTTATATTCCTTGACATAAGTACATATTATAAATTTAAATAAATTTTGAAATTTAAAAGGAAATAGAAAAGTTTTATCTAATAATATAAGTGAAGGGATTGAAGATGTGATTAGAAGGGAGGAATATGACTAAATTT
>CACZQD010000052.1 GCA_902783215.1 uncultured Erysipelotrichaceae bacterium | reverse complement strand
TTGTAGCTCAGTTGGATAGAGCACCATCCTCCTAAGATGGGTGTCGGAGGTTCGAATCCTCTCAAGGACGCCATTTTTATAATTCATTTATGTTCCCGTAGCTCAGTTGGATAGAGCATCACCCTCCGAAGGTGATTGTCGGAGGTTCGAATCCTCTCGGGAGCACCAAAAATATACCAAAAATATAAAATATATGATATAATGTAATCATAATACGAGGTGATTAGATGAAGAAAAATCATGTTGGTAGGCCAACAAACGAAGAAATACGTAAAAGAAAAGTTAGTGTTTTAGTAAAAATGATATGTATATCTGTATTAGTTATTTTAGGTATTTTAGCTATTATTAATGTTAATATGGATAGTTTAATGGGAGCTTATGTAGGTTGTCATACAGAATGTGAAAGCAATGAATGGATTCCAGATAATAATAGTAATGTTTGCTACAAAAAAAATATATCCAAATCTTCTGTTGATGCGTATATGTTAGCAGATGCAGAAATAGAAAACAATCCTAATGTTATTGATAGTAGCGATTATCAAATAATGGAAAACGATGTTAAGAATAATATAAAATTGGATAAGAGGAAGAAACTAATTTATGATTTAAATAGTGATGGTGTTATAAATCAAGAAGATTTGACGAAGTTTGAAGATTCATTGTCAAGTTATAATACTACTGGTATTTCTCCAAATTTTGGGTATGTATGCCCGGAAACAGAAGAAATTAAAGAAGTAGATGATTTAGGACAAACAATTATTACACGTGTAGAGTATAAAAAAAATGGTACAAAGTGTGATGTTGAGACAACTGTAAGAATAGAAATTCCAGGTAAACAGGTATGTTCTGGTGGCATGTTAACTGGTAAGGGAAATTCTTCAAAGTCTAATAGTTCATATAAGAGAAGTGATTATTCTTCTACAGGTTATCCATCAACAAAATCTTCAAATTCTAATACTTCAAAGAAAAAAACATCATCAAAATCAAAAAAAACATCTATTTATAAATCAAATAATGGATCATATAAGCCTAAAAAAGGAGATATTGTATTCTTTAGTAATAATAATATAGTTTATTATCATGTTGGTATAGTATACAAAGTTAGTGGAAATACAATATATACTATTGAAGGTAATGAACACTGTGTTCAAGAAGGTCAGGATAGTTATTGTAAAGCATCAAATACTTGTAAATGTAAAGATGGTGCAAGATATAGTGCTTATTGGATGAGACATAGTCGTGTGTCTAAAGAAAAACATAATTATCGAAGTGATAATAATGTTGCCGGATTTATAAATATGGCTAAGGTTGCAACGAGATCCAAGGCAAAGAAAATGGCTGATTTAGCGCATAAACAAATTGGCAAAAAAGGTAATAAATATTGGAAAAATACTAAAGTTTGGAATAATACAATTGCTGATTGGTGTGCTATATTTGTAGCATGGAATTTAGAGCAAAAAAATGTTAAACCATCTAAAACAGGATGGAGTGCAAGTTGTACTGCTTGGGTCGGTAGTGCTAAGAAAATCAAGAAGTAAATAATATGAATAAAATTAATACAAATTAGTATTAATTTTATTTTTTTGTGAAAATTTTAAAAATTTATGGACATTTAAATTTTAATGTACTATAATATAAAACAATTCTTTAGGAGGTGCACATGAATTTACCTGTGATACTACTAAAGGGGTTGTTTTTATTTCCTAGCAATGATATTCGATTAGAATTTGATAATGATTTATCTAATTCTATTATTGATATTGCAAAAGTTTTGCACAATAATAAAATATTGGTGGTTAGTCAATTTAATCCTTTGGAAGAAAATCCGACTATTGAAGATTTACCAAGGGTAGGTATTATTGGCAAAATAACTCATCATATCAGTTTACCAAATGGAAAAACTCGTGTTACTATTGATGGGGTAAAAAGAGTAAAAGTTAATAAATACTATAATGTCGATGAAGATATTATGGAAGCAGAAGTCGAGGATTATCATATTGATAATATTTCTGATGATTTAGAGAAGGGTAATATTACTAAATTACGTCGTGAAATAGAAAATTATATTAAAACTGTTCCAACGATGAGTAATAGCTTAATCGCGCTTATTAATAACGAAAAATCATTAGATAAAATAACTGATATTGTTATACCTAGATTAGCTATAGATCAAAATAGAAAAAACGAATATATTGAAACATTTGATCCATTAAAAAGAATTGAAATGATTTTAGAGGATATTTATCATGATGAAAAATTATATGAAATTGAAAAGTCATTAGATTCAAAAATTAAGAAGGAAATGGATCATAGTCAAAAAGAATATTTATTAAGAGAAAAAATAAAAATGATTAAAGAAGAGCTTGGGGATGCTTCTTTAAAAGATAACGAAATTCTTTCATTAAAAGAGAGACTTAATGATTTAGTGTGTTCAGAAGAAGTAAAGAAACGCATTAAATTTGAAATTAAAAGATATGAAAATATACCAATAATGTCTCCAGAAATTGGTGTGATTAGAAACTATATTGATTGGTTATTAGATCTTCCATGGAATAAATATACGGTTGATCAATTAGATTTGAATAGTGTAAAAAAAGAATTAGATAAGACACATTATGGAATTAAAAATGTAAAAATGCGTATTATTGAGTATTTGGCAGTAAAAAAACAAACCAATGGTTTAAATAGTCCAATCATTTGTTTAGTTGGCCCACCAGGGGTAGGAAAAACAAGCTTTGCCTACAGTGTAGCTAAAAGTATGAATCGTAAATTTGTTAAAATATCACTTGGTGGTGTGAGTGATGAAGCAGAAATTATTGGTCACAGGAAGACTTATTTAGGTTCATCACCTGGAAGAATAATTGATGGAATTAAAAGAGCAGGTAGTTGTAATCCAGTATTTTTAATTGATGAAGTAGATAAAATGGGTAAAGATTATAAGGGAGATCCTGCAAGTAGTTTGTTAGAGATACTAGATAGTGTACAAAATAAGCATTTTAAAGATAATTATATTGAAGAAGAATTTGATCTATCAGAAGTAATGTTTATTTTAACGGCAAATAATACTGAAACTATTCCTAAAGCTTTAAAAGATCGATTAGAAATAATTGAAATACCAGGTTATACAGAATATGAAAAGTTAGATATGGCGCAAAAACATTTAATTCCTAAAATATGCAAAATGCATGGTATTAATACGTTAGATATAAAAAAAGAAGCCATACTAGAGGTAATAAGATATTATACAAAAGAATCTGGTGTTCGTGAGTTGCAAAGAGCTTTAAGTTCTATTATTCGTAAAATAGTTACACTTTTAGTTACTAAAAAAATGAGTTGGAATGAACTAGTTATTAATATGAATAATCCTGAAAAATACTTAGGTAAACATAAATATAATTTATCTAATATTATATCGGGTGATCAAATAGGGGTAGTTAATGGCCTTTCTTGTACATCTTATGGTGGAGAAGTAATGCCTATAGAGGTTAATTATTATAAAGGAAGAGGCCATTTAATACTGACTGGTTCATTAGGTAATGTAATCAAAGAGAGTGCGAAAATTGCCTTAAGTTATATAAAGGCTAACTATGCTAAGTTTAATATAAAATATGATGATTTAATAAAAAATGATATTCACATTCATATTCCATCAGGATCTATTTTAAAAGAAGGACCTAGTGCGGGTGTAGCTTTAACAACTTCCTTAATAAGTGCTTTTAGTAATTTAAATATTAGTAGTGATATAGCTATGACAGGTGAAATTACTTTAAGAGGAAATATATTACCAGTAGGTGGTTTAAAAGAAAAAAGTATTGGTGCTAAATACAATCATATTAAGAAAATGTTTATCCCAAAAGAAAATTTGAAAGATTTAGATGAAATACCAGATGAAATAAAAGAAAGTATCGAATATATTCCTGTAACAAGTTACGAAGAAATATATGAAAGGATAGTATAAAATGACAGAACAAAATGTAATAGATTTAAAAGAACAAGTTGATAAGTGGAAACAAGGTAAGGAAAAACTTAATAATTTAAAGTACGAAAAAGAACAATTAATTAGACAAAAATTATTACTAGAAAAAGATCCCAAAATTCAAGAATATTTAAAAATACTTGCTAGCATTGAACAAAAAGATATTGATTTAGAAGAATATGATAATGATCTTAGATGGAATTGGAATGAAGAATCTATTATAAACTATTATGCTCATTCTACTGAATCTAACCATATTTATGTTTGTATAGGTGGGTATCCTGAAAAAGAAATAAATCCTCGAATCACTGGTTGGAAGAAAATTAATGACAATAGAGTTTTGACTCTAAATGATAATCATGTTAAGTATCGCATATATAGTGATATTGAAACACCAAATTTTCAAGATATAGTAATGGAAGAAAGCAAATGGGAAGAGTTTGAAAAAAATAATATTGTTTTATTTCCATCTAAAGATAATAATGCATCAGATTTTTATGATAAAATTAGACTATTATTCTTAAAGACATGTCTTCAAGAATCACAAGACGAAGCTATTCAAAAAATATTATCGATGAGAAAGGATGATTAAAATGACTAATGAAGAATTAAAAAAACTAAGAATGGAATACCAACGTTTACAGGATGTTAATGGAGAAGTTATTAAGTTAATTGAAAGAAGAAAAGAACTTGAAACACATGATGATGTAGCAGAGTATTTAAATATTACTAACCAATTACAAAGTATTGATCGAGGAGTTTTAACCGATGAAAGTATATTAAAACAGGCTATATATAAAACGAATATAAAACATACTAACAAAATTTATGTCTGTATTGCTGCTTATAAAGATGTGCCAAATCATTTACAATATATTTTTGGTTCTAGATATGGAACTGATTTGGATGATCCAGAAACCAAATTTAAATGTTATGTAGATATTGAAAAGAGTTTTAATGAAGGTCAAATATTGATTCCAATTGAACAATGTGAAGGATTTGAAAAAAATAATAATGTATTATATTCTAAAGATATAGACCCAATGGCTTTTTATCACCATGTTCGTAATAAGTTTTTTAAAACTTGTATCAATGAAAGTCAGGAAAAAGCAGCCGAAAAGTTAACAATAATTAAAATATTATCTAAGTAATCAGATAAAGACAATAAAATTATATAAATTTTGTTGTTTTTTTGATATAATTAAATAGGTGATATAAATGGTTGAAAGTATAGTTGCATTTTTTATAAACATATTTGGTTTTTTAAAAGCTGTCCCACTCGGTAGAGAGATAACGGTATTTATAATTTCATTAATGCCAATATTGGAATTAAGAGGTGGATTAATTGCAGCATCATTACTTGATTTGAATCCAGTTATTGCTTACATTATTTGTATTATTGGAAATGTTTTACCTATTCCGTTTATTTTATGGTTTATGAAAAAAATACTTGATTGGATGAGAAATAGCAAACACTTTAGTAGGCTAGCTAAGTGGTTGGATAAAAAGGTTGAGAAAAGAAAAGGACAGTTAGAAAAATATGGTTATCTAGGACTCGTATTATTTGTAGGTATACCACTACCTGGAACTGGTGCGTGGACAGGATGTTTAATAGCTTCAGTATTAGAAATGGATAAGAAAAAATCTTTTATAGCTGCTTTAATAGGTGTTATTATGGCATCTATAATTATGATGATACTATCATATGGATTTTTAAAAGCTATTGTATAGGAGATATATGTTAGAAAAAATTAAAGGAATTGGTCCAAAAACTATTCAAGTATTAAACAAATTAGGTATTTATAATATTGATGATTTAGTACATTACTATCCATTTCGATATGATGTATTAAAAAAAAGTAATGTTAGTGAATTGGTACAGAATGATAAAATAATTATTGATGGAATAGTAGAAAGTATACCTAATGTTTTTTATTTTAATCGTAAAATGAATAAAATGACATTTAGAATTAATAGTGATAATAATGTATTTTTAATCACTATTTTTAATCGTGCTTTTTTAAAAAATAAGCTAGTTGTTGGAACTAAAATAACTGTTATAGGTAAATATGATAGATTGCATAATGGAATAATCGCTAACGATATACGTTTTGGCTTATTACCTAAAATTCCAGTTATTGAACCAATATATCATAGTATATCAGGCATTAGTAGTCGAAAGATTGAAGGTTATATTAAATTGATTTTAGATAGTTATAAAACGGTAAAT
>CACZQD010000051.1 GCA_902783215.1 uncultured Erysipelotrichaceae bacterium | reverse complement strand
CTTGTAAAGTATTCCAAAATAGAACATATAACACATGCCATTACAAAAAGTGTGATAGGGTGTTGCATATATTTAGTTAAGAAAGCTATAATTAGTAAACTTCCAATACCATAGATAGGAATCCAAGGGCCTATTAAGAACCCTCTATCAGTTAATTTTCCAGTACCATAATAATTATATATACATTCTATAATCCATCCTAAAAATGAATAAACTATAAATAAAAAAAATAATAATACTATATTTGTCATAAATACTCCTCAATTTAATTATAACAAATTTGAAAAAAATTACAATAATAATTTATTTTTTTTAGATAGTGTGCTATAATTATTAAAGAATAAAGGAGAGGTAAGATGAATTGGTCTATATTAGAATTTGTTAAAAATATAATTGATATCTTATTAGTATGGTTGGTACTATACTATATTTTAAAAAGTTTAAGTAAAAATGTTAAAATGGCATTATTATTTAAGGGAATTATTTTTATTGTTGTTCTAAAAATTATTAGCAGCTTACTTGATTTAGTAACAATTAATTATTTATTAGATTATGTTATTGAATGGGGAGTTTTAGCTATAATAATTATCTTTCAACCAGAAATTAGAAATGTATTAGAACAACTTGGAAGAAGTCAATTACTAGGCAGACATAAAACATTATCAGTAGATGAACGTGAAAGATTAGTATTTGAAATAGTAAGTGCACTTGATAGTTTAAGAAAAAGTCGTATTGGTGCTTTAATTGTTGTAGAAAGAGATAATTCTTTGCAAGATTATATATCGAAATCTCAACCAATATATGCCGCAATATCATCTAAATTATTACAATCTATCTTTTTCCCAAACAATCCGCTTCATGATGGTGGTGTAATAATTCAAGGAGATCAAATTACATGTGCAAGAGCAGTATTTCCAACTAGTGAAAATATCAAAGTTAGTAAAAGATTAGGAACACGTCATCGTGCTGCACTAGGTATTGCCGAAATAACTGATTGCGTATCTATAGTTGTATCTGAAGAAACAGGGCGTTTATCAATGGCTTTTAATGGAGAATTACGCTATAATTTAACAATTGATGAAGTAAAAGTTACATTACTTGAGGAATTAAGTCCTAATAAAGCAATTATAGTTGAAGAGGAGGGCGAATCAAGTGAAAATAATTAATGGTATAATTAAATTTTTTGACAAAATACTGATTACTCCTATTACTAAATTAATTATTAGATTTACAAAATCTAGAGAACGTTCTGGAATAAGATTTGAAGCATTACTTGCTAAACCAGCAGTCTTGTTATTCATTTCTTTATTTCTTGCTATTGGGATTTTTGTTTTTGTGGATCAAAAAATGTTCAAATTTTCCGATAGTAGTGCAGAAGTGTTTAAAGATCAAAAAGTTGAAGCAGTTTACAATGAAGAAGCTTATGTAGTTGAAGGATTACCTGAAACAGTTGATATTACTTTAATTGGTAGCAAAGCAGATTTATATATTGCCAAACAATCATCTGAACATACAGTTACAGTTGACTTAACAGGTTTAAAACCAGGAACTCATAAAGTTAATATGGAATATAGTAAGGGTGTTGATGGAATAGAGTATAGTGTTAATCCATCAGTTGCAACAGTCATTATATATGATAAAGTATCGTCGTCACATAATTTAGATTATGATATTATTAACGAAAATAAGATGGATAAAAAATATGTTGTTGAAGATGTTAAATTAAGTGCTGATAAAGTAACTATTCGTGGTGCACAATATAAAATAGATGAAGTTACAAGTGTTAAAGCATTAATTGATGCTGAAAAAATAGATGTTAGTGCTGAAAAAACACAAAAAATAGATGATATTGCTCTTAAAGCTTATGATAAAGATGGAAATGTTGTAGATGTTGAATTTGTTCCAGAAAAAGTAAGTGCAGAAGTAACGATAGCATCACCAAGTAAAGATTTAACTCTTAATTTTGTTCCAAAAGGGTCTCTAGCATTTGGTAAAGCAATAAGCTCTTATACTTTTAGTAATAATAAAGTTACCGCATATGGGCCAAGCAAAGTGTTAAAAGGACTAGAATCAATTGATATAGAAGTTGATGTTGATAAAATATCATCTGATACATCATTAGATATTGTTATACCAAAACCGTCAGGAATAAGATCGTTAAGCATCTCTAATGTTAAGTTAGAATTAAAGATTACTGATATAGATTCTGAGCCAGTTAAATTTAATGTTTCATTAACAGGAATAAATGTTGGAGATGGATTAGTTGCTCAACCAGTAGATGAAGATAATTCAGTTATTGAAGTTGAAGTCAATGGTACCAAGTCGGTATTAAGTTCTATTAAGGCAGAAGATATAACTGCTTATGTAGATTTGAAAGGAAAAACAGAAGGAGTATATGATTTAGAAGTTCAAGTTAAAGGAAAAAATCCATTAGCTGTTTATGAGGCAAAACGAAAAAAAGCTTCTATAAAAGTTACAAAAGAAAGATAAAAGGTATTAGCGAGATGCTAATACCTTTTTATTTTGGTTCTATATGGTTAAATAATATTCCTATATTAATAAGTCCAGATATTCCTACTAAAATGTAGATTAATCTTGGAATCATGGTATCACCAAAAATCCACTCAACAACATTCCAATCAAATAAACCAATTAATCCCCAAACGATTGCTCCTATTATAGTAAGTACTAAACATATCTTTTGTAATGTTTCCATTAATATCATCCTTTCTTCAATAGTAGTCTAGACAAATTTATCAAATTTATACATAAAAAATAATAAAAAAAATATAATTAATTGAAAAAAGAG
>CACZQD010000050.1 GCA_902783215.1 uncultured Erysipelotrichaceae bacterium | reverse complement strand
TTGTATTTGATAATCTGATTTTAATTTTTCTTTGAGCTCTTTATGAAAATATAACATAACTACCTCCTAAAATAATTTTAGACTAATGGTTCACAAAAGCCAATTATTTGTGTATAATTAGTCTATTTTTCTAATTCAATTTCTTGTTTTTATTTTTTTTAATTGAAGTTTATAGATTTACTACTGTTCTTAATTATCATCAGCAACATATATTTATTGTATTTGTTATTATAATAATTCATATTGCCTTCATATATTTTGTCCTCTACTTATAATATACGATAAAAATATGAATTTTCTTTAAAAAAAAACAGAATAATTTCTTATCCTATTTTAAAGTGTAATTGTTCCACTTAGTCCTATTGGTATTCCAAGTACATACCATCCTACTACTATAATAAAATTAGTTGCTAATAAAATTAATATTACTGGCATCATTAATTTCATAGTGTCAAATATTGATGTGCTAACATCTTGATCTTCTTTATATAGAAAACCTATCATTATGATTAAGTACAAATATATTGGTGAAAATAATTTTCCTACTGCATCTGCACTCATAAATATTGATTGCATAAAGTTTGGACTTATATTCGCACGCATTAATAAGGGTACATATACTGGTGCGACTAAGTTCCATTTAGTTATAGTGGTTGGAATTAGTATTGATATGAATAATATTGATATAAATACTATAATAACTAATAATACTCCATTAAAATTTAATCCACCTATTAAGTCGACAATATTTGTTGTTAATACTGTTGGAATATTAGACCATTCTAATAATCCTAACATTATTGATGCAAAAAATACTACTACTAAAATATATCCTGTATTTTCAAATGATTCTGTTAAACAATGTATATAATCATTTTTATGTCTAATATTACCAGATATTCTACCATATATAAATCCACATAATACACTTATTCCTAATATTACTAACATTAATCCATTACCTAGTGCTGAAGTATCACTAAATATTTGAGCTATATATACTTTTTCTGATGAATTCAATAGTAATCCTGATAAAGGTAATCCTGGTATAATAGCATAAACAAAGAATAGTGTGATTAATATACCAATAATACTTGTAATAACAAAAGCTCTTTTAGATAAGTTTACTTCCTTATCATAATCATATCTTTTAAACTTTTTAGATAATAATTTCTCAATTGATATAGTTCCAACAATTGATAGTATAAGTGTACTAAAGAGCATAATATAAATATTTGAAAATAAATTATATGTAAATGTATCATCTATATTAGATGCTGCAGTAGTAGTTGTAAGCGACAATAAATAATCTTGATAATTAAATACTACTCCTGCTCCCATTCCTATAGTAACACCTAAAAATACTGTTATCATTCCAAGAAGTGGATTTCTTCCTAATATTTTATATATAGAACAAACAAGAGGTATAAGTAATATATATCCTAAATCTCCTACAAAAGTTAAGATTATTGATATAAAAAATGTTAAAAATGTAATCCAAAAAGGTTTAACTTTTTTAAAAGGTTTTACTAAGTAATTAATTAACCCACTTGATTCTAATATAGATACTGATATTAAAGACATTACTAAATAAATTAATGGTTGCATTAACTGAAAATTAACTACATAATTATTTAATAAGTATTTAATACCATCTTTACTAAATATATTTTTTACTGTAACTAATGATGTTTCTAAACTACCTGCCTCAGTAACAGATCCACCTACTTTTAATATACTGAGTACTAAGCTTATTAACCCTATTAATACTGTTAAAAAAGCAATGGTCGTTAATGGTCCCTGATTTTTTATTCTTTTACCAACATTCTTCATGCTATCCTCCTAATAAGTTACTATTTTCTTTACTTTTTTGTTAAATTCAATTCTAGGTAACATAATTGATCTACCACAATTTAAACATTTTATTTTTATGTCTGCACCTACTCTTATTATTTCCCATTCGTTAGATCCACAAGGATGTGCTTTTTTCATAGTAACAATACTATTTAATTTATATTTTTTTTCCATTATGAACCACCACCTGTTGATATGGTATTTCAATATCATTATTTTTAAATTCTTTAAATACTTCTTCTTTAATTAATCTTTGTACTGGAAATAAATTAGAATGATCTATATGAGTAATTAATCGCATTACTATAGAACTATTTTCCATAGTCTGTACTCCTAAGCATTCCATATTAGTAATTTTTTTCTCATTAATTAATCTTTTCTCTAATTCTTTTATTACTTGTTTTACTTTATCAATATCTGAATCATAAGAAATTCCAATATCAACAATAGCAATATTCTTTTCTAAACTATAATTAATTAACTCACTAATTTGTCTATTAGCAATTATTTTTACCTCACCTGTATATGCTTTTAATCTTGTAGTTCTTAAACTAGAAGCAATAACTTCTCCCTTAAAGCCACCTATTTCAACCCAATCTCCAATACTATACTGACCTTCTAAAATTATCATCATACCGGAAAAAATATCTTTTAATAAATCTTGTAGGGCAAGTCCTACCACTAAACTAAAGATTCCAAGTGATGCTACAAAAGAAGCTGTATCAATACCAAATGATTTCAAGATAAGAGTTAATCCTAAAATCATAAAGAAAATGATAATCATGTTACTTATTAAATTTGCTGCAGTTTTACGTTTTTTTTCTGAAATTTTAGAATTAACTGATAATAGTTTATAGACAATTATTTTTGATATATAACATATAATAAAAGTTAATACTAATATTATAATTGGTTCAATTATTGTTCTTGAAAATAATATATCCATATATCAATCACCTATTCTTTTACATCAATCATATCTAATATACGATTTAAATCTGCTACATTTGTAAAAGTAATTTCAATTTTATTATCTTTTACTTTTACTTTTGTATCTAATTTTTCTTTTAATAATTCTTCGACATATTTATATTCATTTTCACTAGGTTGCTTGCGTCGATTATTTTTAACCTTTTTTTCGGAATTATTAGTAATAACTTCAATATCTCTAACTGGAATATTTTTATCAACTATTTTTTGAGCCATATCTTTAATTTGTTGCTCATCTTCAAGTTTACTGAGTACTCGGGCATGACCCATACTCAATTTTTTATTAACAACTAATTCTTGCACATCTTCTGGCAATCTCAAAAGTCCTAAAATATTGGTAATATGACTTCTACTTTTACCAACTTTAACACTTAGTTGTTCTTGTGTTAAATGGAGTTTATCAAGCATTGATTTATATGCTTTTGCTTCTTCAATTGCGCTTAAGTTTTCTCTTTGAAGATTTTCAAGAAGGGCGATTTCCATCATTTGTTCATCGTTTAAATTACGAATCAAAGCTGGTATAGTCTCACGACCAGCTAATTTTGATGCTCTAACTCTTCTTTCACCTGCAATTATCTCATAACCTTTAATACTTTTTTTAACAATTATTGGTTGAAAAACACCATGTTCTTTAATTGATGCAGCTAATTCATGAAGCGCTTTATCCTCAAATACTGTTCTTGGTTGATATGGATTCGCACGTAATTCTCCTAAATTTATTTCGACAATTTCTTCTTTATCTGCTGTTTCATAAATATGTTTTTCAAATGTTTGTAAATCTAAATTTTCATTATTAAATAATTGTTCTAATCCTGTTCCTAAAGCTTTTTTCTTAGTTTCCATTTCTTTTAATCACCTCTTTAGCTAAATTTAAATATGCTTCTGTTCCTCTACTTTTTGGATCATATGCACATATTGGTTTACCATGACTTGGTGCTTCTGAAAGTCTTACTAATCTTGGAATAATAGTATCATATACTTTTTCTTTAAAATAACTTTTAATCTCATCTACAACTTCTAATCCTAAATTGGTTCTATTATCTAGCATTGTTAATAAAACACCTTCGATATCTAATGTAGGATTTAATTTTTTTTGAGCCATCATAATTGAATTTAATAATTGCATAATTCCTTCAAGTGCGAAAAATTCACACTGAACAGGAATAATAACAGAATCAGATGCAGCTAATGAATTAGTTGTTATTAGACCTAATGATGGAGGACAATCTAGAATAATATAATCAAAAACTTCTTTAATCTTATCTAAATATTTTTTTAATTGTAACTGTGCGACAAATTCTGAATCTTGTCGAGCTAATTCCATTAATTCCATATCAATACCTGCTAAATTAATAGAAGCTGGTATTAAATATAGATTTTTAAATTTAGTTTTTCCTACTACTTGTCCTAAATCTGCTTGTCCAATTAATAATTCATATACACTATATTTAGCTTGACCTTTATTTACTCCTACACCAGTAGTACTATTTCCTTGTGGATCAAGATCTACCAGTAATGTTTTTTTACCTAATAATCCCAAAGAAGCTGCTAAATTAATACTAGAAGTTGTCTTTCCAACTCCTCCTTTTTGATTTACAAATGATATAATTTTTGACATCTTATCACCCTTTTACAACATAATAATATTTTATCATGTTTTTGTCTAGAAATCCATTATTTATTTTAAAATTTGTAAATCAAAATGATTCTAATTTTTATATAGACTATTCATCTATATAAAAATTACATAATATATGAGAAAATTTAAGTGGTGGTAGTATGGACAAAAATAAAGATATTTACTATAAAATCGGGCAAAATATCAAAAAGCAAAGAAAACTAAAAGGACTTAAACAACACGAATTAGCTGACAAATTGTTTTTAAGTCATAGTTTTGTATCAAAATTAGAATCAGTTACTCATCAAACTATATCTATTGATACTTTAGAAGAATTTGCCAAAGTATTAGATTGTGACATTAAAGATTTTTTTGATAATATTGATGAATAAAACGTTAGTTACTCACTAACGTTTTTATTATTATTAAAATATCCATCTTCTTCATAGTAATAAGGATTAATTTTTTCAATTATTTTAACTTTACCTTTTTCTTTAGTGCTTTTTCTTAAACTATAAAGTGTCTTTTCACTTAAATTATTTTTATTGTATTGATAAAACAATTGAATTAAAAATTCTAAACTATCATCCATTTTAAATAATAAACTTAATAATTCGTTTAATCCACCTTGCTCTAACTTTTCCACATATATTTTTTCAGTTTCATCAAGTTTCTCTTTTTTTAATAAGTGTTCATAAGTATTAGAAATAATAAAATTTTGATTTGATTCAATAAATGAAGCAATTTCTGGTTGTGTAGCTACAACAATATGAATATATTTTTTCAATTGTAATGGTGAATTATTTTTAATTTTTGTTTTAGCTTTATCAACTAGTTCAATAATTTTTTTACCTAATTTAATACTAGATATATTTTCATTTTCAAATTTAATTCCTAATAAGAATCGATAATCAAATGCAGAAAATGGACATATAGAACACACTATATCTAAACGATTGTCTCTTAAAATGTTTTTTCTACATTCGATTATTTTACTAATATCATAATTATCTAATACAATACTACAATAAAAATTAATAATTGTTAAGAAATGATTATCATAAAGTCTTATTGCATTTTGCGCTGTTGGATTCTTAACTAATCGATCATAAACATCTCTTTCTTCATCTAATGACATATCATAATTATAAGTAACATATTCATATAATTGAATTATCATCATTTCTTTTAATTGAATAGATAAACTTTTATCTATATTTATTTGAACATCAAAATCATCATTAGCATTTAAATTAATATAATCATTAATCATATCATATAATATTTCCGAATCACCATCTATATCCATATCTATAAATTCTTCATCAAAATTAAGTAAATCATCTACTGTTGATACATAACCTAATTTTTCTTTAGCAAAATTATAATAATCCTTTAACTCATTACGTAATAAATCATTAGTTATTCTTATATTACTCATGTTTTATTCTCCCCCATTTTGAAAATACATTTCTTCCTCTAAATAATATGGATTGTAACTTTTTATTAATTGTTTTTGTTTCTTATCTTTTATTTTTCTTCGAGATTCATTTATCGTTTGTTCACTAATTCCTTTTTTATTAAGTACATAAAATATATATAAAACTTGACTCAAAGTCTTATTAGATAATTCTATATTTTCTAATATATCATCAACATTAATTTTTTCTAGATAGTCAATAAATTCAGTTGCAAATAAGTAATCATTATCACTAGCTTTTATAGTTTCATATATATTAGAAATCATATATGATTTGTGTTCATTTACAAAGTAAGCTAAATCCGAATCACTTTCCAAAAGTTTTTGAATTTCCATCACAATTCTTTTTTCATCTAATACTTGTTTTTCAACAAGTGCTTGTACAATAACACTTAATGCATTTCCGATTTGAACACTTCTTATATGTTCTCCTTCAAATTTTGAACCTAATAAAAATCGATAATCAAATACTATCATTGGGTTAATTTTTACGATTTGATTTATTAATCCTTTTTTCATAATTTCTAACTTTACCTTATCCATTGTATCTGGTGAATTAATATAGATACTTAATATAAAATCATACATTTCAAGTATTTCACGATGGTTTTTATCATATAGTTTAATTGCATTTTCCATAGTTAATTCTGAATCTAACCGAATATATATTTGTTTATTAATATCATCTAATTCATTTATATATATCGAACAATACTCATAATATTCACTTATAATCATTAATTTGCAAAGCAATGATGTTTGAGTATCACGATTATATAAAGCATCTTCACTTTCACCATTTACATATTTATTTAATTCATAATAAAGTTGTTCCAAACAGTCATCTGCATTAGTAAGATCTTCTTTAGTTTCTGCATCATCATCTTTATCAGGATTATATTCCAAGTCATCGCCGTATATTTCATCAGTTAAATCAACAACGTGTTGTTCAAATTCTTTTTTTAATAAATCGTTTAATGAAGAATAATGTTCATTCATATTTTGCACATCCAAATCTATTGGTTTACTATTATAAAACAAAAAGCAAAAAAAAGAAAGACTATTTTTTATTTTCTGCTTTCTTTCTTTGTTCTGTATTTAAAATTTTCTTTCTTAAACGAATATGATGTGGGGTAATTTCAACTAGTTCATCAGAATTTATATAATCTAATGCATATTCTAAAGTAATTAATCTAGGTCTTTTCAAAACAACTGTATGATCTTTTCCAGCGCTTCTTGTGTTAGTTAAGTTTTTAGATTTAATTACATTAACAGCCAAATCATTGTCACGAGAGTGTTCACCAACAATCATACCTTCATATATATCTTCTCCTGGTTCAACAAACATAACTCCACGATCTTCTAAAGCACCTAATGCATACGCTGTTGATTTCCCATTTTCCATAGAAACCAAAACACCTAAACTTCTCTCACCAATATCTACAGATTCATATGGCTTATATTCTTTAAAAGAATGATTCATCACACCATAACCTTTAGTAAGTGTCATAAAATCAGTAGAAAAACCAATTAACCCACGAGATGGAATTGTATAAACTAATCTTACTAATCCATTAACGTTAGTCATATTTTCCATATTTGCACCACGAGTACCTAATTTTTCAATTACACTACCGACACTGTCTTCAGGACATTCAATTTGCAATTCTTCATAAGGTTCACAAGTTTGTCCATCAATTTCTTTAATAATTACTTTAGGCTTAGATACTTGTAATTCATATCCTTCACGACGCATATTTTCAATTAAAATTCCTAAGTGTAGTTCTCCACGACCAGAAACTAACCATGATTCATTATCTAATGATTCAACACGTAAAGACACATCTCTTTCGGTCTCTTTAAATAGTCTATCTTCTATTTTACGTGCAGTAACTAAATCACCATCTTTACCACAAAATGGACTAGTATTCACACCAAAAGTCATTTGTAGTGTAGGTTCATCAACATGAAGTAGTGGTAATGCTTCTTCCTTACCAACTTCACATATAGTTTCTCCAACTGAAATATCAGGTAACCCTGCAATAGCAATAATATCTCCTGCCTCAGCACTATCTATTTCAATTCTTTTAAGTCCCAAAAATCCATATATTTTGGCAACTCTAAATTGCTTAATAGAACCATCTATACGCATACAACTAACCATTTGACCAACTTTAATATTACCTCTTTTTACTAAACCAATTCCAATACGACCTACAAAATCATTATAATCAAGTAGTGCTGGTTGAAACTGTAATGATCCCTCTTCAATATCTGGATCTTTTGCATTTTCAATTATTATATCTAATACTTTAGTCATATCCTCTTCTTGTGTTGATAAATCTGGTGAAAAACTTGATGTCCCATTAATAGCAGATACATATACAACTGGAAATTCTAAATCCTCAATTTCAGCGCCTAAATCAATAAATAATTCCATAACCTCATCAATTACTTCTTTTGGTCTAGCTGCTTCTTTATCTATTTTGTTAACAACAACAATAGGTTTAACTTTTGCCTCCATTGCTTTTTTTAGAACAAATCTTGTCTGAGGCATAGTTCCTTCATATGCATCAACAACAAGTAAAACGCTATCAACCATATTCATAATACGTTCTACTTCTCCACCAAAATCGGCATGACCTGGTGTATCTAAAATATTAATGCGATAATCTTTATAATTAATAGCTGTTGTTTTAGCTAAAATAGTAATTCCTCTTTCTCTTTCTATATCATTAGAATCCATAGCCCTTTCTTGAACATTCTCATTTTCTCTAAATGTTCCAGATGCTTGTAATAATTTATCTACTAATGTAGTTTTACCATGATCGACATGCGCAATAATAGCAATATTTTTCTTTTTCATTCTTTCACTTCCTCGTTAATTCCTCAACAATTATACCATAAATTTTAAAAAAGTAAAGTTTTATATAATTAATCTTTGTGATAAAGACTATAATATCATCTAAAACAAACTAAAACTACACTGATTAATTATCAATGTAGTCATAGTTAAAAACTTTTCATTTTTGTAAAATTCTATCATATTAATTATAGTTCTTTTTTTATTATTTTATTTGTTTCTTATCAATTTTTTTCTTAAGTGCTCCCCCAAGTGGAGACTGATCTGCTAATACATTAACTAAAGTATTTTTTGTTATTTTATCAATACCACTTTTACTATTAGTTGTTCCTTCAACACGATCATTATTTCTTCCTTCTATTGAAGAGTTAGATAAACCTTTTTTAGTCTTAATGAAATCATCTACTTGTCTTAAATTAGATACTTTTCTTTTAGTTTCTAATTCATAAGTATGTCTAGCACCACTATTACGATACCTAGCATACATTACAAAAAAGTAAGCTAATCCAGGTAAAAAGTAAATCCAATTCATATCATCTAAATTAACAAACCACATAGTTATAAAACTTAACATTTGAACAAATATTGAAGTAATAATTAATTTAGGCATATGTATAGGAACACTACCCATTGTCTCTTTTGTTCGAGCATTTACTGCAGCATAATGTAGTAGTTTTTTATTACCTTTAACTTGTTGATAAGAATATAACCATACCGGTAAATATGCTGCCTGCCACTGACTACCTTTTACTTTAAAGTCTTCTTTATCCCATGCTACACCACGATCATAAGTTTTTAAAGTATCATTAGCAGCAAAACGAGCAACATCTTTAGCTTGAGTATATACTAATTCTTTTATTTGATCAACATTTGTATCTCTTTTTTCAGAAGTAAATCCTTTTAAATAATTAGCATTATATTTAACGCAATTTTCAGTATCAAAAGGCATAATTGAATTAATAATATTATTAGTTTTTTCTTTAGATGCATTATTCAATCTATCAGAACTTGATTCAATAGAAAGACCTTCAATAGCTATATCAAATTCTCTTTCGACATGATAAGAATCTGCATCATAATAAGTACGACGATTATTGTCGGTACCTACTGTATAACTTCTTTTTAAATGTTCTCCTTCACCTGACATATTTGAATGAGCATTCACATCAACTAACATATATGGAAAATATACTCCCATGATATTTTCAGTTGTAAATTCTTTTCTAAATTTTGGATGTGCGAAAAACTTTCTTTTACCAACAAATTTTTCTATTGATGCTCTTGCTTCTTCCTTAGTTATACTAAATGGTAATACAACATCTGGAACAGCTCCATTAGGTATTTGTTCATTTATAGATAGAGTATTACGACACCAGTGACATCTAGCTTGAGTAGATGAAGAGGAATCTATAACTACTTCTGCTCCACAACTTGAGCATTTTATAGTAATAACATCCTTGGTATCTGCTTGAATATCTTTCAAAGCTGATCCCATTACTTCCCCTTTTAACATAGAAATATCGTCTACTAAACCTTCTACTTTAACTGGTTCAAATATGTGTCTACAGAAATTACATCTTAATTTTCCATCTTTTGTTGGAGAAATATCAGTTGAACCACATTTTGGACATTTATCTTGTCCATTATCTTTACCACTACTAGTATCTACTACTTTTTTGTCGGTAGTTTCTTCTTCAACTTCAATATTTTTTACATCTTCTTCCATATTATATACCCAACACTTGTGATTTTAATTTATCAAAATCTTCTTGAGTAATAACTCCTGCATCCAACATCTTTTTAGCATCTGCTAGTTTAGTCATTGGATCATCTGCTTTTGGAGCTTCTTCTTTTGGTTGTTCTGGTTGTGCACCAAAATTTGGATTATATGAATTTCCAGTATTTGGTTGTTGCACTGCGCCAGCCATTCCACCAGCTGCATTCATACCCATACCCATGAATGCCATACCAGCACCACCACCATTTTCTCCTGCACCTTGTAAACCACGTGCAGCAGCTTGTTGGAAGAAAGCATTTCCTCTTGCACCAGATAAAGAATCGGCTTTTTTAACATCTTTCATTAATTCTTTAGTATCTTCATCGTATTCAATAGCTAGTATTGCTGTTTTAACTATTTCTAATCCACGATCAGATTTCCATTGATATGCATCTTCAACAGCTTGTGATAAACTTTGTGCAAATCCAATTTGATCTCCTTGAATTTTAGACATTCTATTTCCTTTTGAAGGATCATTTGTATAGTTTGAAAATGCTGCAGAAAGCGAACCTACAACTTCATTAAACAATTGTGCTCCTGCATCATTATCCATATCTGCAAAATCAAATACTGGAGCATCTGGTTGTAAATACATTGCTGGAACAAAGTTTTTAACAAATAAAATTGGATCAGTAATTTTTAGTGTATATGTTCCTCTAGTAACTGCTCCTACTTGAGTTCCAAAAAAAGCATCATCCCAATATATTTCTGATTGTGTTCCAAATTTATTATTTGGAATTTCTTTTAAATTAACATAGAATGCTAATTGTTGACTTCCTGGTTGACCACCAAATTTAAATTTTTCGAAGCTTGATTTAATAGTTGAAGCAATAATTCCATCACCAGCAAACATTGATTTTGAATTAACATCATCAGATTTAAATTCAAATCCTCCTGGTTCAGCAATAAATCCTGTAACAGCACCATCTTGTAATGTAATAAGTGCTGTACCTTCTGGCACTACTATTTTACTACCGTTAGTAATAATATTTGCACTACCTTTTGTATTAGATCCACGTCCATTATTTGTTCCACTTGGTACTGCTTGAAATACTGCAGCAGTTGCTGGAACATCTGATCTAGGCGTATAATAATCTTTCCATTGATCTGCAAAAGATCCTCCTAGTGCACCTGAAAAAGCTTTAATAAATCCCATATTCTACCTCCTATTTTCTAGATTTTTAAAAGCTGAATAGCCATATTATTTCTATTCACTTTAATTATATCAAATTTTTCACCTTATTAACACTATTTTAATTGTTTTTTTTTAATCTAATTATTCTAATATATTTTTTATATTAATATTATCATTTTTTTCATATATATTTATTTTATTATCAATATCTATCGTTACTAATAATAAATTATTTAAATTTTTATACCCTTTTACTTTTAATTGTTGTCTTAACCATTTTTCATCTTTTTTTATTATTTTAAGATTATTAGTCATGATCTTTTCATCTATAACGACATTTGCACATAATCCAATCTTTGGAATATCTAAATTCATATCATTTCCATTAATAGGACGAAAATTCGACTTTGGTAAAATACTTAAACTACCATTTGTTTCTAATATAGCATATTCAATTTGACTAATATCAAAATACCCTTTAGCACGACATTGTTCTAATAAATCATTAATATCTAATTTTGATTTTTTTAAACCTTTATCCAATAACCTTCCATCTTGAATGATAATTGTTGGGGTTCCCATAAAAAATCGTCTTAATATAATACTTTTCATCGAAATATAAGAAACAAAATAAGCAATTATACCAAATATTAATACAGCAAATAAACCATTAATAATTTGTGAATCTAAATTAACAGTCATTTCAGCAGCAAAGTTACCTATTGATATTCCTATTACATAATCAAACATACTTAATTCTGATACTTGTTTTTTTCCTAGTACTTTCGTAATTAAAAAAAGAAGTATTAGTGATGTAATAGCCCTTATAAATACATCAATTAATTCTACCCATTTCATATTATCACCATTATATATTATGGTTAAATATAAATAAAATATAAAAAAAGCAACGATTAAGCTGCTTTCTTATCTAAACCATATTTACGATTGAATTTTTCAATACGTCCTGCTTTTGATGCAGTTACACCTGCTTTTCCACTTTTAAAGAATGGATGACATTCATTACATACTTCTAAATGTAATTCTTCCTTATTAGACATAACTGTAAATTTATTTCCACAAGCACAAGTAACTTTTGTTTCTTGATATTGTGGATGAATTCCTTTTTTCATAGTTTATATCTCCTTTCGCCATGACTAAATTTAGTCATAGAAATTTCAATTCCTTAATAGTTTAGCAAAATTTATAATAAAAATCAAGTATTTTCTATATATTTTTTAAAGTATGATTTATAATTAGTTTTTTATCATTTTCATTTAACTTAATTTTATTTTTAATAGTGCTTATATCAATAATATAAACATTATATTCATTGGCTAATTCATTTAAACGTCTATTTGCATATTTTAAATACTTTTTATCTAAACCAAAATAATTATACACATATATCTTTTCTTTACTATAAAAACGTACTAAGGATAGTAATTCATCCATATCTATCATTAAGTCATCAATATAAGAATACATATTCGTTTCTTGATGATAATTTAGTAAATCATTCATTCCAACGGATAGTATTATTGTATCGGCTTTGATAAGTAAATTATTGCTTGTATAATTTTTTTTCTGATATATAATTTTATTATTATTTTCAATGATGTTCAAAACTTCTTGAATTGTATTATCATTTTTACAATTATTAACATAGTTTTCAACATTCTTACCTTTTGCATTTTTAATACTTGAATCTAAGTTGTTATTTTTACATACATAGTCACCAAAAATAACAATATATTGTTTGTTATCACGGGTAAAAATGTAAATTATTAATACCAAACAAATAGTTATGCACAAAAAAAGTATTTTTTTCATATTTATCACCAAAAAAAGTAGCTAAGCTACTTTATTATATTTCTTCTAATGATATTTTAGCACCAACATTTGTTAATTTTTCAATAATATTTTCATATCCCCTTAAAACGTGCTCCACATCATTTACAATTGTTTGACCACTAGCAGCTAATCCGGCAAGTACTAAACAAGCACCAGCTCTTAAATCAGTTGCTTTTACTTCAGCCCCTTTTAAATGTGTAGCACCATTTATAGTAATATGTTTATCATCTATCTTTTCTATATTTGCACCCATATTGTTTAAATAATCAATGTTCATAAATCTATTTTCATAAATTGTTTCTTCTATTGTTGATTTACCATTACAATATGTTAAAAGTGGCGTTAATGGCTGTTGTAAATCGGTTGGAAAGCCTGGATATCCTAATGTCTTTACATCAACCGGTTCTAAATTATCAGTTTTCGATACAATGATATAATCATCATATACTTTCAAATCACATTTCATTTCTTTTAATTTAAAGAGTAATGATTCAATATGATCAGGAATAACATTTTCTATTTTCAAATTTTCTCCCATTAAAGCACCAGCAATTACATATGTACCAGCTTCAATTCGATCAGGAATTACTTCAGAAAAACAACTTCCTAGATAATCAACTCCTTTTATTCTAATTTCACTTGTACCTGCCCCATTTATTTTTGCACCCATATTATTAAGGAATGTTGCCACATTAACAATTTCTGGTTCTTTTGCTGCATTTTCAATAATAGTTTCTCCTTTAGCTTTGACTGCGGCTAACATTATATTAATTGTTGCCCCAACACTTGCAACATCTAAATATATATGATTTCCTTTTAATTCTGGTGCTTCTATAATATATCTATTTCCTTGTTCTGTTATTTTAGCACCTAGTGCTTCAAAACCTTTTAAATGTAAATTAATTGGTCGAGCACCTATTGAACATCCACCTGGAAAATATATATCAACTTTTTTATATTTTCCTAATAATGCACCCATAAAATAGTAAGATGCTCTTAATTTTGATGAAAACTCTTGAGATATAGGTTTATTAGTCAGATTTTCCAAAGATAGTTCTATTAATTCTTTATTTCTTTTAACATTTCCACCTAAATATTCAATTGTTTGGCTTAAAACTTCAACATCAGATATATCAGGTATATTATCAATTGCAACAACTTCATCTGACAATAAAGATGCAGGTATGAGCGCAACTGCACTATTTTTTGCACCACTAATTCTTATTGAGCCAGTTAATTTATGTTCACCATCAATTATAATTCTTTTCATAATTGTCCTCCAAACTACTATATTTATATGTTTTTTTCTCTATTTTGTGTTTATGCTCTATTACTACTTCCTAAAAGGGCAATTTTATTAGACACGCATTGTTTTAAGGCAACTTCACCAAATTTAATTACCTTTCTTGGGTCATATGCTTTATTATGTTTTATTTCTTCTCTTAATGCATCACTCCATGCAATTTGTAATTCTGTGTTAAAATTTATTTTACATATACCACAACTAATAGCTGTTTTTAATTGTTCATCGTATATACCACTTCCTCCATGTAATACAAGAGGCATATTAGTTTTTTCCTTTATTTCTTCCATTCTTTCAAAATTTAATTTTGGTTCACCTTTATATAATCCATGAACACTCCCTAATGCCGGTGCGAGAAAATCAATTTTAGTTTGATTTACTAATTCGATACATTCATCAACTTTAGCATATAATATGCCACTATTATTTTCATCTTCTTGTCCACCTACATGACCGATTTCTGCTTCCACTGAAACATTATATAATTTTGCATAATCAGTTACTTCTTTTGTAATTCTTATATTTTCATCTAATTCAAATCGAGATGCATCAATCATAACTGATTTAAATCCAGCATCAATAGCATCCTTGCACACCTCAAAACAACTACCATGATCTAAATGTAGCGCAACTGGGATAGTTATGTTTAAGTAATCCATTAAATCATTTGTCATATCATAAATTGTCTTAAAACCACCCATATACTTACAAGCACCTTCACTTACACCCAAGATAACTGGACTGTTATTTTTTTGACATTCTTCTAAGATAAATCTTGTCCATTCTAAATTATTAATATTAAATTGTGGAATTGCATATTTTCCTTCTTTTGCTTTTTCCAACATTTCTTTCATGCTTACGACCATTTTCAATTCTCCTTTTTTTGTATATATATTATATCACATACTAATTATTTGATAAATATATTTGACACAATTTGTCTTTTTATTTACAAAAAAAGTGTCAATTAGATAATATAAGCAATAGAAATAACTATTAATATGACTCCTCCAAGCAAAGTTGACAATCTTCCAATTATCTTACTTATCTTCCTTCCTAATAATAGTCCTAAATAGGTAAATATCATACTAGTTATTGAAAAAATGAGTGAGGCAAGGAGATAGTTATTATAAATTTGCTTTAATCCTACACCTACCGAAAAAGCATCGATACTGACAGCTAATCCAAAACCCAACATTTCTAAATATTTCAATTTTTTTATTTCATTTTTATCTTTTATTGTATCAATAATCATTTCTATTCCAATCATTAATAATACTACAAATGTTATTAATTTACTATCAATTGGTAAAATAGATAAAATTTTATTTCCAAAATATACTCCTAATAGTGGCATAATAAAATGATAAATTCCAACTATTATAGATAATAAATTAATTTCTTTTTTCGACAATGATAAAGTACCATATGCTAAACATAAACTAAATGCATCCATACTTAAACTAATTGCAATAATTAATACTAATAATAAGTTCATAACATCACCACTAAATTATATGAACTTTATGAATATTTATCAAATAATTTCTTAACCAATGTGGTATATTCAACATCACTACTTTCTTCTGCTTCCATTAGACATAATGGTGGGAATAATACACACCACCAATTATCTCCTTTTCCCCCTCCTAAAGTAACAACTAACGATTCATAATAACCATCATTATATATTACACCCTTATATTTTTTTTGAGGAAAATAATTCATTCCATAATTTACATCATAATTCAAATTATAGTTATTTTCTTTTAATATTTTTTCCACATCTTTATCCACTAACGATACATTATCTCTAATTATTGTTCTAGCTTGATTAATTTCTTTGGCATTTTTTAAAAGACCATACATATCTTTTTCAACAATATCTTTAACTTTCATTTTTATTCTTTGATCTGTTTTGCTATTACTATTTGCAACTACTCTAATACGTATAGCTTCATTAGGTATTTTATAACTTTTTACTGTGTTTGCAATACCTATATAAATTAAAAATATTATAAAAAAAATAGGAATATATTTCATCATCATCACCTATTTAATAATGAACATAAATTCCTATTTTATTCAGATAACTTATTTGAAATTTCAGCAAATACTTCAATATTCAATTGTTCTGCTCTATTTGAAAGATCAAAACTATATTTCTTTAGTACATCTTCTATCTTAGCTAAATCATAATTTTTTAAATTATTACGAAGATTTTTTCTTTTAAATTTAAAACTATCTCTTACTATCTTAAAAAATAAATCTTTATTTTTTAGTACTAATTTTTGTTCTTTTTTAGTCATTTCAACAACAATACTATCTACATTTGGAACTGGTATAAAAATATTACGACTTACATCAATTAATTTTTTAACATTAAAATAATAATTTAAATAAACCGATAAAGAATTATAATCTTTGGTATTCGGTTGAGCACTAAATCTATTTCCTACTTCTTTTTGAACCATAACTACAATTTTATCAACATCTATTTTATCTTCTATTATTTTTAGAATTATTGGTGTGGTTATATAATATGGTAAATTAGCAATTACATATAAATATTTATAATCATATTTCTTAATATCTTCAATAACATTAGCTTTAAGAAAATCGCCAAAAATAATATTAACATTAGCATCTATATTCTCTTTTAATATTGGTTCTACTTCTTTATCTATTTCGTAGCACAAGACATTTTTAGCTTTTTTACAAAGATAATGAGTTAATGAACCTATTCCTGGCCCTATTTCAATGACCAAGGAATTTTCATCTATTTCTGACTTTTCGACTATTCTTTTTATAGTATTTTCATCAGCAATAAAATTTTGTCCAAATTTTTTCTTAATTTTAAAATTACTATTTATTAAATCATCATTTATTTTTTTTGGTGAATAATTCATATTTTCCTCCAACAAACATAATATATCATAAAATTAGCAAAAAGAAAAGGATTTACCATCCTTGTCTTAAAACTTTAAATGTTGTATTAGAACTATTTGAACTTCCTAAATTTGGATCTGAGCTAGATGAAAATGCTAAATCCATCCATACTTCACCACGACTCCAAGAAGAATTCATTGAACCTCCTGTGTCAAGGACAACAGCAGTAAATTCATTCATTATTCCATTATTAACTTGAATAATTGTTCCACAAGGAAAACCACTTGTAGCTGCTGCTAAAATACGAACATTTCCATATGTAGAATCATTATAAGTATATCCATCTGT
Organism: uncultured Erysipelotrichaceae bacterium; assembly: GCA_902783215.1. Classification (GTDB taxonomy): domain Bacteria; phylum Bacillota_I; class Bacilli_A; order RF39; family UBA660; genus RUG12438. The sequence goes on along the minus strand of CACZQD010000050.1, from coordinate 8,876 downwards.
TTTTAAATTAAATGATGATCCTTCGCGCGTTCTACAAGCTAAATATCCTGAACATCCAGGACAATCTCCACCATAACCTGTTAATTTTCCTGTATAAACAGCTTGTGGAGACTCATTGCTTACTTTATTTTCTTCTACTTTAGGTTGTTCATGTTTTGTTTCAACAACTTGTTCTTTAGGTTGTTCTTCTTCTTTTTTTTCTTCTTTTATTTCAACATAATTGAATGTTTTAACCATATTTGCCAATGATTCACTTGAAGTATTTGCTCTTTTTATTGAAGCAATACTTTTCTCACCTTTTAAATATAATGATTTTGAAATAGTCTTAACAACAGTTGTCATTACCAGTAGAAACATCAATCCCGATGTAACTAATAATGTCAATTTTTTCATATTCATATTTACACCTCAATATTTCATTGATTCGATAAATATTATATCATATCTATATACTTAAGTCAAATTCTGATATGGCATTTTGATTCACAATATTTAATACATTTTCAATACTTATTTGTTTTATTTCACTAATTTTTTTAGCCACATATAAAACATTACTAGGCTTATTTTTTTTACCTCTAAATGGTTCTGGAGATAAATAAGGACTATCAGTTTCTATTAATATATTTTGTAAATCAATTGTTTTTACAATTTCTTGTAATTTCTTACCATTTTTAAAGGTAAGTACCCCTCCTACTCCTATTTTATATCCTAATTTAATAAATTCTTTAGCCATTTCTAAACTTGAACTAAAACAATGGATTGTTCCTTTTAAATTATACTCCTTCAGTATATTATATGTATCTAAAATGGCATCTCTACTATGAATTACTACTGGTAAATTGTATTTTTGAGCGATATCTAATTGCCTTTTCAGTACTTCTATTTGTTTTTCTTTATTATCACTTGTATAATGATAATCTAATCCAATTTCTCCAATAGCTACTATTTTTTTATTATTAATGTTTTTTTCGATAAATTCGTAATCTTTTTCACTTACATTATCAATATTTTCTGGATGAATACCTAGTGTTCCAAAAACATTATCATATTTATCAATTATTTTTATTACTTGCTTATTTGTTTTAGTATCACATCCACTAGTAATCATATAACCATCAAAATTAGTTATCTCATCTAAATTTTCATATTCATCTAAATGACAATGAGTATCAATAAACATAAATATTCCCTCCTAAAATTATTATATCATAAAAAACAAAATAGCCGATTATTTTTCTTTTCGGCTATTTATTTTATATATACATAAAAAACTACAAAAACATATCAAATACAATAAATCTATAATCTTAAAACTAACGACAATATTACCTAATAGCGCCACTAAGATAAATGCAATCGAATAATGCGCTAATAAATGAGTATTCTTGTCTTGTTTTGTCATGATTCCTCCTATCCTTAAACACTATATCATATTATTTATCATTAAACAAAGTATTTAAGGAAAAATAGTTCGACAAATTATTACATTTTACACATTATTTGACATTATTTCTTCTAATTTTTTATTTTTGTCAATTCTTACAAATAATGGACTAGGTTGATTTAATTTAATTTCAACATCCATACCATTAAACTCTTTAATTGAATCAAATGAATTATTCTGAGTATTCAATTGTTCAAATATTTTATCACTAGTCTCTGGTAAATAAGGTCTTAATAATACAGAACCTATTCTTATAGCTTCTAACAAATTATATATAACTGTTTTTAATCTTTCTGTATTACCTTCTTTAGCTAGTGCCCACGGCATAGTCTCATCAATATATTTATTTGCTCTTCTGAATATTTCAAATACTTCATCAATAGCATCTGCTACTTTACATTCATTCATTTTAGTTTCTATTTTTTCTGAGGCATTTAAACATACATCAATTAATTCTTTATCAATATCTTCTTGTATACCAATTTCTGGTACAACACCATCAAAATACTTTTGAGCCATTGATATAGTACGATTAACTAAATTTCCTAAGACATTAGCTAAATCAGAATTATATCTTTCAATCAATAATTCATGTGTAAATGTTCCATCATTGGCAAATGGCATCTCATGGATCATATAATATCTAACTGCATCCACACCATATAAATTTACTAATTCATCAGCAAATACAATATTACCTTTTGATTTACTCATCTTATCATCCCCAAACAAAAGCCATGGATGACCAAATATTTTTTTAGGTAGTGGTAAATCAAGAGCCATTAACATTATTGGCCAATAAATTGTGTGGAATCTTAGAATATCCTTACCAATTAAATGAATATCTGCAGGCCAATACTTTTTAAACTCTTCACTACTTCCATCTGGATCATATCCTAAAAAAGTAATATAGTTTGTTAATGCATCTATCCATACATATATAACATGTTTTGAATCGAAATCAACAGGTATTCCCCAATTAAATGATGTACGAGATACACATAAATCTTGTAATCCTGGTTTAATAAAGTTATTAATCATTTCATTCTTACGACTTTCTGGTTGGATAAAGTCAGGATGTTCTTCAATATATTTAACTAATCTCTCAGCATAATTTTGTAATTTAAAAAAGTATGCTTCTTCACTAGCTTTAGTTACTTCTCTACCACAATCTGGACATTTACCATCTACAAGTTGTGATTCAGTAAAGAATGATTCACAAGGAGTACAATATAATCCTTCATATTTACCTAAATAAATATCTCCTTGATTATATAATTTTTTAAATATTTTTTGAACTACTTTTTCATGATGAGGATTTGTCGTACGAACAAATTTATCATAACTAGTATTCATTACATCCCAAGCTTTTTTTACCTCGAGTGCAACACCATCTACATATTCCTGTGGTTTAATACCTTGTTCTTTTGCTTTTTGTTCTATTTTTTGACCATGTTCGTCAGTACCTGTTTGAAAATATACATCATAACCTGTTAATCTCTTGTATCTAGCAATAGCATCAGCAAGTACTATTTCATAGGTATTGCCAATATGTGGTTTGCTTGAAGTATATGCTATTGCAGTAGAAATATAAAACTTTTCTTTCATTTAATCACCTCTTAATAATTACTTTCCCTTTCTTTAAAATTATTATATTCATCATCACAAGTTAAATATTTCATAAATATTCCTTGTCCTATCCCTTCACCTTTTTTTATTACCCAGTCTTTATTCCCTTCGTTTTGCAATCTAAAAAATATATGTCCTTCATTATTTTTATTATTATAATAATCTTTATCAATAACTCCAACTTGATTACACATTCGAATATTATACTTAAATCCCATACCACTTCTATCTACTAAAAGTAATACTTCATCACTCATCATATCAGCTTTTACTCCCGTAGATAATTTTAATATTTCACCTGGTTTTAAAGTAAAATCGAATAATGAATAAAAATCATATCCAGCTGCATATTTAGTTTCTCTTTTCGGTAAGGAATACTCTTTATATAATTCTATGTCGTCACCAACATCTTTTTTAAATTGTTCAAAACTAATCTTTTCAAATTTTCTCATAATTCCTCCAAACAAAAAACTCACAGCAGTTATAAGGACGTGAGTTTACGTGGTACCACCTTACTTTATAATTAGTTAATTACCTCTTAATTTAACGCATATCACGTCTATAATTTCTTATAGAAGCTCCAGAACCATTTAAAATAATATCCATTACTTAATCTCACCAAACTTAAGCTCTCTTTAAATTTCTATCATTTCTCTTTCCTTCACAGCCGTTGCTTAGATTATATCACAAGTTTTTTTATTCTTCAAGATATTTTGTAAAAAAGGAAGATATTACTTTTAATATATCAAATTCAGACTCTCTAATAGAACGATTTTCCGATAAAATTACTATTGATCCAATTAATTGACCATTAACAATTATTGGTACCATACCATAACTACCCTTTATTTCTTCATCAATTAATTTAATATCTACCATATTTTTTACTATAATCTGTTTGCGCTCATTAATTAATTTACTATATTCATCACTAATATTTTTATTAATTAAATCTTTCATATAACCACTCACAGCAATCACTCTTTCATTATCCGTTATAATAACATTCTCATTAATAATTGAGTTAATCGCACTAACAATATCTTTAGCAAGTAATGATACATTACCAATATTAGAAAATTTTCTTAATATAATATCTTCATTACTATTAATATATATTTCTAAATCATCACCAACTTTAATATGCATATTATTCCTTATTTCTTTTGGAATAACAATTCTTCCTAAACTATCTATTTTACGAACAATACCTGTCGATTTCATTAAATCACCATAAATAGTGTGTGGAATTATAATAAATTTATGCTTCAAAATTATACTATAATTTAATTATTGAAATTGTTTTTATACAGTATATTTTTTTATTATACAATCAACTGAAAAGCATTGATTTATATACAAATAATAGTTATAATAATTCATTGGAACGTTTAATTGGATGCCTATCTCTAGAAAGGAGATAGTACATATGAATAAAAGAATTTATATTATTAAAGTCTTTCGTTATATATGTATCATTTTGGTTCTTCTGATTCTTCTAATCTTAACCATAAAAAATGACATCTAATTATATAAATTAAATGTCAACACCAAAATTTAATTTTGAGGTAGGCGTTCAATTTATTATTAAACGTTCCTCTTTTTATTTTATGATGATTTTCTCATCTACATACATAATATCATAAATAAGTTAGAATTACAACTTCTATCCGTATAAAAATTCACCTGTACCTTGATTATAAAAACACATTTTACTTACTTTATCAAACATACAAGGACATTTATCCTTATCTAATACTGGGATGTAGTCACAGATAATGATATTAATCCACCTATAAAGAAAGCAATTATATTACCTTTGAACCATTGTTTTACAGATAAATCAGTTTTTAATGACCCCCCAGAAAGCTTTTTTATTAGATTTTTTAGACATATTATTTACCTACTTTCTTTTATTAATTAAATTAATTTTAATATTTTTTATATTATTTATCAATAGTTTTCAATGAATTATTTAAAATATTTGATAAATCTATTAAATAATAAATAAAATGTTTATCTAAATTAACTATATCTAGTGTGATATGTAACTGATTGAATTTTAAAGCAAATCTAAAGTTTCTAGATAATGACGTAACATTAACGAATAAATCATCTGTATTAATATTTTTTAATAATTCTTTAGATATAATCACACTGATAGAGTTTTTTGTTTGTCTAATATCTGTTATTCCTATCTTATTGAAGTTATATTCTAAAAGTTGTTCATACATATATATTTCAATAGATTCATTAATTTTACCAAATCGATCTTCTAATTCTGATTTTACTTGTTTTAATTTATCTAATGAATCAATACTATTTATTTTTTGATGTATTTCTATCTTTAAATCTTCATCACTTACATAATTATCTGCAATAGTTGTTTCTACATCAATTAATGGATTAGCTTTGGTATCTTCTTTTTGAACTTCTTTACCTTTTATTTTATTAACTTCTTCATTTAGCATGTTCATAAATAGTTCAACACCTACACTATCGATAAATCCTGCTTGTTCACTACCGAGTATATCTCCTGCCCCTCTAATAGATAGATCACGCATAGCTATACTAAATCCACTTCCTAATTCTGTGAAGTCTTTGATAACATTCAATCTTTTCTTAGCTATATCTGATAATATTTTAGATTTATTATACATTAGATAACAATATGCTATCTTGTTACTACGACCTACTCTTCCTCTTATCTGATATAATTGAGCAAGACCAAATCTATCAGCATCATATATGATTAATGTATTAGCACTAGGGATATCAATACCTGTTTCGATAATTGTTGTACATATTAAAACATTATACTTTTTATTAATAAAATCAATCATTACATTTTCAAGTTCTGTTTTATTCGTTTGTCCATGTGCTGATATTATATTTGATTCTGGTACTAATCTATTAATTCTATGAACAATTTGGTCCATATCTTTAACATTATTGAACAAAATAAATACTTGACCATCTCTTGATAATTCTTTATATATTGCTTCTTTAATTAATTGATCATTCTCTTGAATAACATAAGTTTGAATTGGATATCTGTTAGCAGGTGGTGTTTCTATTAAGGATAAATTTCTAATACCAGCCATAGACATTTGAAGAGTTCGTGGTATTGGTGTGGCTGATAGTGTTAATACATCAACATTATTCTTATATTGTTTTATTTTTTCTTTGTGTTTAACACCAAATCGTTGTTCTTCATCTATTACTAGTAATCCTAAGTTATTAAATATTACATCATCACTTAAAATACGATGTGTACCAATTAATAAATCAATTTTACCATCAGAAAGATCTTGTAATATTTTTGTTTGTTCTTTTTTTGATACAAATCGATTTAATAATGCAATATTAACTGGTACTGATTTAAATCTTTCTAGTGCTGATTGATAATGTTGATTCGAAAGAATCGTTGTAGGACACAAAATAACTGACTGCTTATTACTCATCATAGCTTTAAAGATAGCTCTAAATGCTACTTCTGTTTTACCATATCCAACATCACCAACTAATAATCTATCCATAGGAATATCTTTTTCCATATCTCGTTTTATTTCCTCAGATACTTTTAATTGATCTTTTGTTTCATTAAATGGAAATTCTTTTTCAAATTCAATTTGTTCCTGATCATCTTTAACAAATGCAAATCCTTTTGTTGCCTCACGTTCTGAATAAAGTTTTAACAAATCTCCTGCAATACTTTCAATTTTTTTCTTCACACGAGCTTTAGTCTTTTTCCACTCACTACCACCCAATTTAGAGATTTTTGGTATTCTACCTTGATTTGATGAGTATTTTTTTATGTTTTCTATTTTTTCAACAGGAATATAAACTTTATCTCCATCTTTATATTCCAATGTTAAATAATCTTTTTTTAATTTATTTTTTTCTAAAGTTTTAATTCCTTTATAAATACCTATACCATGTGTATTATGGACAATATAATCTCCTATTTCTAGTTTGTTAATATCTTTTATTACTGTACCTATTTTAAAATTTGTATGATATCGATTAGTTTCTTCCTTTTGATTAAATAATTCTTTTTCAGTAATTACAATATAATCATCTATTTCAAAACCTTCTTGAATTTTAGTATTTAAAATATTTATTTTTTTCTTAAATAGTTCACTTGGTGTTGTTAGTATTAAATTAGGATTATCTAGCATATTAATTACTTTTCTTATTTTTAATTTACTAGATATACAAAGAATAACATACTTTTTGCCTAAGTAACTATTTAATTTATTATTTATTTGTTCTATTGATCCCGTAAAATTAGGTATCTTTTTAGATTTATAATCAAATTTAGTACCTTGTGTTACTACATTATGAAATTCAGATAAATAATAGATATCTTTTTGTTTGATTATAACATCATCTAAATTATTCATGTAAATAGTTTTAGATGATAATTCATTATTTTGATTATATTGCTTGATTTCTTTTTGTAATAATTGATAACTATTTGTTAATACGTCATAATCATTATAGATGATTATTTTATTATTTACATATTCTAAGATATTAGATACTTTTATATATTTATATAAATCTTTTTGTTTGGCACCTTCAACATATTCATCAGTTATAAATTCTGTGTTAGGTGTAATAATTATACTATTAATTTGCTTAATTGTAAGTTGGCTATCTATATCAAATTTAGATATTTTATCTATTTCATCTCCCCAAAATTCTAAACGTATTGGATAATCTTCATTGACTGAAAATACATCTAAAACAAAACCACGTACAGCTATTTCACCAGTTTTATTAACAACTGATGTTCTTTCATAACCGTTTTTTATTAACTTATCTACTAGAGCATTCATATTATATTCATTATTTTTTTCTATTTTTATAAAAGAATTATAAAACTGTGATGGTTGAGGTAAGAATCTTAATAAACCCATTAAATTAACTATAACTATTTGTTTTTGATTTTGTAAAATTGTTAAAGTCTCCAAACGATTAATCATCAATTCAGGATTAGTTGCTAAAGCCTCACTTGTTAAAAAATCATCCATGACAAAAAGGCTAACACTTGATGTATAGTTAGCTATTATTTGATAATATTTATTTGCCTCAAATAATGACGAAGTTATAAAGAAAATTGTTTTATTGTATTTTTTGAATTTCTCATAAACTAATTTTCCTTTTAATTCTGGAGAAAGTCCTAAACAATTTTCATAATCATTACGAAATAATTCATTTAACATATTCTCTCCTAGTTATATTTACTCATTAATTGTTCAAATGACAATTCTAAATAGTCATTTATAATATTTTCAATATTACGAATACTATTATCAATTAAACATTTATCTTGTTTAGAAAATTTTCCTAAAACATAATCTTTAGTATCCATTAATTTGTTATTAGCAATTCCTATTTTTAAGCGTTTATAATTTTGTGTGGCTAAATTAAACTCAATATTTTTAAGACCATTATGTCCACCGCTACTGCCTCTTGATCTAAATCGTAATTTTCCCACTTCCATATCCAAATCATCACAAATAATTAATATATCGTTGATATCAATTTTAAAGAAATCAACATATTTTCTAATTACTTCTCCAGATAAATTCATATATTTTTGTGGTTTTAAAAGAATTATTTTTTCTTTATTCAATATATATTCTCCGTATAATCCTTGAAATTTTTCTTTAAATGTAACATTATAATTATGCGCTAAAGAGTCAATAACCATAAATCCTACATTATGACGAGTATTTTCATATTCTTTTCCAGGATTACCTAAACCAACTATTAATTTCATTAAATACCT
>CACZQD010000049.1 GCA_902783215.1 uncultured Erysipelotrichaceae bacterium | reverse complement strand
TTATTTAGAACTTATATTTTTTGTTTGAATAAATTATCTCATAAAAAAGATTTATCGTTAAAGATAAATCATTATTTTTAAATGGCAGGGGTAGCAGGAGTTGAACCCACATCAGCGGTTTTGGAGACCGTTATTCTACCATTGAACTATACCCCTAAATCAATATAATTTTATTACAATTTTATGATTATGTCAAGACTTATTCTAAAAAATATGATATAATGTTTAAAGATAGGTGATTACGATGGATAATTTAGATATGAATGAGATTATTTTATATAATGATGAATTAAGTCAAGAAGAGAAGAATAGAAGAATTGATCAACTAAATATTGCGTTTAAAACTAAACATGCATTAATTTATAAACTCCATATTAATACATTAATAGAACTAATAATGACGAATACAAATACTTTAAAGAAAACGATTGATAATTATAATGAGTTACGTAGAGATTTACTTTATAAAGAACATATTCTTTTATACGATGATTTGAAAAAATATAAAGATTCAGAACTTAATTTAGATATCGCACTAATGCCAATTATTTCTTTATCATTATCAAAAACAATAACGCGTAGATTACTTGCAAATGGTAATTATTTCTTTTTAGGTGATATTATTACCTCTGATTATAATGATTTATTAGATATTAAAGGTTTAGGAGAAAAATCATTAAAAGAATTAAAACAATTTATTCATAATTTAGGTTATAAAATTAAAAATGAACAAGATTCAGTTTATGAAATAAAGACTAAACTTAATAGAGATGGTATTAAAACTATTGATCAGGATTATAAAATAGATTCATCGTTAATAGAAGTATTTTTTCAAAATGAAATTTATACAAAAGAAGATTTGTTAAATATTGGAATTGGCGCTTATTATTTACCTGGTATGACTACCCAAAAACGTGGTCTATTATTGGAAGCTGTTCTTAAAAATAATATTAAATTAGATGATTTATTATCAAGCGAAGATATTGATAATACCAATAAAACAGTTATTAAACAGTTAGATAACATTAATACTAAAATTAAAGAGAAAATAAAATATAAAGAATCATTACTAAAACGTATAAATCAATTAAAAAAAGAGAAAATTAAGTTATTAAAAGAAGAAGCTATTGTTGATCAAAAATTAAAAGATGTAGTTGATACTATTAATTCAAATAATTTTGTTGAGGAGAAAAGTAATGGTAGAAAATAGTATAAAATATTTAAATGATTTAAACCAAGAGATAGAAGAATTAGAAGAAAGTTTAAAGTCATTAGAACAAGAAATTAAACATTTAAGTGCTAGAAAAAACGCTAAAAAAAGTCTTACTGATGAATTAATAGATAATTATATAAAAGAAGATTAATTAATATCTTCTTTTTTTAGTATATCTAATACGTGGGCAGATGCACCAATCATATCTTGTCTCGCACAAGTTTTTAAATGATAATCTAAATACATATCAAATTCTTCATCTGATAGTTTATTAATATATGGTCTAATATAATCTGTTGGACCATCTTGTGATATTATTTCTAATCTTTTTAGATTAACTATTTTATTTAATTTATTAATATCTTCAATTCTAACTTGCTTATATAAATCATCATTACTTGGAATTATATGATAATTACTATCTATTAAGTTATGTTTTTTTGCATCAATAATATTTTGATCCATAAAGCCATGACGAATAATTGCAAAATCATTCATGCAATATACAACCATTATAATCCCGTCATTTTTCGTGATTCTTTTTGCCTCTTTTAAAGCTTGTATTTGTTCTTCTTTACTTATTAAATGGTATAAAGGTCCAAAAAGAAGAGTAAGATCAAAAAGATTATCATTAAATTTATTTAAATTTTTAGCATTGCCTAAATGAGTTTTAACTTTATTAGATTTTTGTTCAATCACTTTCAAATTGTGTTTTACCAGTTCCACAGCTGTAACATCATATCCTTTATTAGCTAATTCAATACTATATTTACCAGTTCCCGCACCGATATCAATAATTTTTGGATTATTTATTTTATTTAAATATTTATTAATATATTTCATGGTTGTTTTATATTCAACTATTCCATGACGCCTTGATAGTCTTTTATCTTCATTGAATTTATTATAATATTTAATTAAATTTTCTTCGTTCATATAAATCACCAATTACATAATATATTATTTTTTAATATTTATCAATACTAACTATTTCTTTATTATTAATTATTTGAAATTTAATTAGATTTTTATAAAAATATTTGATATAAAAAAGTAAATAATAAAGAAAGGAGTGTGCTTTATGGGATTGTTTTTAGCTACTAACTACAAATTAGAATTGTCGCCTGCAAATATAGTTAGTTATGCAATTGTTATATTAATTAGTATAATTGCTATTCGGTTCTGCTGAATACCAAAAATAAAACTAATGTATAAAAAATCTTCTTTTAATCATAATAGATTGAAAGGAGATTTTTTATGGCACGTTACAAAGTTGAGATTTGTGGCGTGAATACTGCGAATATTAAAGTATTAAGTAATGAAGAAATGATGGAATTATTTAAAAAGTATAATAGTGGTGATTTAAGTGCGAAAGAACAGTTAATAAACGGTAATTTAAAACTAGTCTTAAGTATTTTAAGAAAATATAATAATCGTACTGATAATATGGATGATTTATTTCAAATAGGTTGTGTGGGATTAATTAAAGCCATTGATAACTTTGATTTAAGTCATGGTGTAAAGTTTTCAACTTATGCAGTACCAATGATAATAGGAGAGGTAAAAAGGTATTTAAGAGATAACAATAGTGTTCGAATCGCACGTAGTATTAAAGATATTGCTTATAAGGCTTTACAAGCTAAAGAAGAATTAACTAATAGTATTAATGGTGAACCAACAATTAAAATGATTGCTGATAAATTAAATTTAACGGAATTTGAAGTGAGTAATGCTTTAGACTCAATGAAAGATACTGTAAGCATGTTTGAACCTATTTATAATGATGGAGGAGATACAATATATTTATCTGATCAATTAGAAGATAGTAAAAATGAGATGAAAAATATAGATCAAAAAATAGCTATTAAAAAAGCTATAGATAATTTAAAAGAAAAAGAAAAATATATTATTACACAACGATATTTTGTTGGTAAAACACAAATGGAATTAGCAAGTGAAATAGGTATCTCACAAGCTCAAATATCTAGATTAGAAAAGAGTGGATTAAATAATATTAAAAATAATATTACTTAATTGATTAAGGAAATATTGCATTAAGAATATCTTTGTGATAATATTGAAAATAGGAAGGTGGTGAGTTGTGTGAGTAAGAAAGTATATGTTTTCATTATTACTATTTTATTAATTATTATTGCTTTATTATGTTTATACATTTTTATCGTTAAGAATAATAAAAATCAGAATAATGAATCAATTAAGAAAGAGACTACTACAAAAAAAGAAGTGTATAATACACCATATACATTTAATGATATTTATGGATTTTATACTTTTTCTGAGCAAAATAAAGATAGTTCAGATAGTAATTTAGTATATAATTATAGTATTTATTTATGGGAAGACGGTACATTTAGATATCAATTTTCGATGAATGCAAGTAATCACGTAATTGGTAACTATACTATTATTAATGATGAAATTCATCTAAATTATTTGTTTGAAGGCGGTAATGACGCTGGTATTAAAGCTACTTCTGGAGAAAAAGTGTTAAAAATAATTGATAAGGATACATTAGAAGATAGCGATGCTTATTTCTCTCAAAATAGTAATACAGCTTCTAAAAACATTAAATTAAAAAAAGATACTAGTAGAACAGATAATTTTGATGAATTTAATGTCAATAAAATTATAAATAATTACGAAATTGAGAATAATGCTAATAAAAGTAATACACAATAATTATGTAGGCAATTTGATTTATGATAATTAAATTGCTTTTATTTTTTGTTAGTATTGAAGAAAAAAAGGAAATGTGCTAAAATATTAAAGAATGTAGGTGGTTAAAATGTATCGTAAAACATATGTAGAAGTAAATACTAAAACAATTGAAAGAAATATTAAGAATATTATTAGTAAATATAATAATTATAAATATTATATTGGTGTGGTTAAAGGTAATGCATATGGTCATGGAATGAAAGTGTGCAAATGGATGATTAAAAGTGGGATAAACTATTTAGCTGTTTCTACACTAGATGAAGCTATGGAAATTAGAAATATGGTTAGTAAAACTTGTCCTATATTAATATTGCAACCAGTTGACTTAGAATATATTGACATATGCTCTAAGGAAAATATTACTATTACAATTAGCTCATTTGATTATTACCAAAAACTAATAAAGCTTGATAAAAAACTTAAAGTACACATTAAAATAGATAGTGGAATGAATCGTTTAGGTATTAATAAAGCTAGCGATATTGAGAGAATATATAATGAATTACTTAACTCAAAAGCCATTAAATTAGAGGGTATTTATACTCATTTAGCTACAATAGGAGTAATTGATAATCGTTTTGATAAACAAATTGATAAGTTTAAAGAATTAACTAAAAATATTGATTTAAGCAAAATAAAAATTGTTCATATATTTAGTAGTAATGCTTTTGCTATACACCCTAAATTAAGAATTGCAAATGGTGTTAGATTAGGTATTATTATGTATGGGCTTGCTCCTCGTAATTTTAGTACTATTGGATTTAAAAATCAATTACGTAAATTAAAAAGAGATTATAAACGTAAGACTCTTCGTTTATCACCAATTAATGATGATTTTAGTATTGATGTAGAACCTGCATTTAAACTAATTAGTGAAGTAAGTGAAATTAAAGAGGTATTAGATAGTGAATATATCGGATATGGAAGTAATTATATAACTGACAGCAAGTGTCGAATTGCTATTATACCTGTTGGATATATGGATGGATTATCTTTAACTCATAAGGGTCGATGCGTCTATATAAACAATCATCGTTATCCAATTGTTGGTGTAGTTAATATGGGTATGATTACAGTTAAAGTTGATGATAGTGTTAAAATAGGTGATCGTGTTGAAGTTATTAAAGATATACGTTCAGAAGCAGCATATGCATCAACCACTCCTCATCAATTAATGGCCAGTATTTCACCATTACTCGAGAGAAAATATATCACCAAGGAGGATAAATAATGGATTTTGAAGTAGTTATTTTAGGTAGTGATGTTAATGCTTATTATATGGCACGAAATTGTTATGAAGCATATCAAAAAAAAGCCTTTGTGATTGGTAAACTACCAATGAATTTTACTGGTTTAAGTAATATTTTAAATATAACATATGAATCAGATTTACATAATTCAAATGTATTAAAAAAAACATTAAAAAGTTTTTATGAAAAGCATAAAGATAAGAAACTGTTACTAATCCCTTCTAATGATGATTATGTTAGATTGATGCAAGAAAATCAAGAATACTTAAAAAAATATTATTATTTTCACACAATAAGTATAGATTTATTAAACAATTTATTAATAAAAGATTTATTCTACAGTAAATATAAAAATCAAAATATTCCAAAAACATATATTTATGATATTAATAGTCAGTTAGATTTAAAAAAAGTAAATAATTTAGGATATGAATTAATATTAAAACCAGGTAATGGTATAGATTATCATAAATATGAGTTTGAATCTCAAGCTAAGGTTTATAAAATTAAGAATGAAAATGAATTACTTAAAGTGATAGATCAAATTAAAAATTCAGGTTATAAAGGTAACTTAATACTACAGGAATATATTGATGGAGATGATAGTAAATTATTTGATTCAATTGTCTATTGCGATAAATTAGGTAAAGTGAAATTAATGACTTTAGCGCAAATTGCTCTTCAGGAGCACACTCCAACTGGTATAGGTAACTGTACAGTGCTTGTTAATGGTTATAATGAATTTGGACAAACAGATGATTTAATAAAAAAATTAAAAAAATTTATTGAATCATTAGATTACCATGGAATTGCCGAAATTGATTTAAAGTATGATACTAAATCAAAAACATTTAAGATTTTAGAAATCAATCCTCGTCAAGCACGTAGTAGTTATTATCTTACTGCTTGTGGATATAATTTAGTAAAATTCTTAGTTGATGATTTAATATATCATAAATCATTTGATTTCCATTTTATTAATGAAGAAATGTGTCTTTCGTTTGTACCAATGAAAGTTATTAAAGAAAATGTTAGTAATACAAAGATTAAAAATAAAATTATTAAACTAAAAAAAGAAAAGAAAATATGTGATCCATTAAATTGTAAATATGATAAGAATATTAAAAGAAAAATATGGTTAAATTTAAGAAAAATAAATTATGTAAAAAAATATAGAAAGTGTAAGTGGTAAAATGTGCGGATTTGTTGGATATATTGATTCCAAAATAAAAGATAAAAAAGTAATAAAAGATATGAATGATACTATTATTCATCGTGGACCAGATGATGAAGGATATTATAGTGATACTGATATAAACATAGGATTTAGACGTTTAAGTATTATTGATTTAAAACATGGTAAACAGCCAATGACAAACAAGGATAAAAGTGTAGTTATAACATTTAATGGAGAAATATATAATTATCAAGAACTACAAACAGAATTAAAGAAAAAGGGATATACTTTTAAAACTAATTCAGATACTGAAACTATACTTAAAGGATATGAAGAATATGGTACAAAAGTAGTTTCTAAATTAAGAGGAATGTTTGCTTTTATAATATGGGATAAAAATAAAAAGCAATTATTTGGAGCACGTGATTATTTTGGTATTAAACCATTTTATTACTATAAAAATAAAGATACATTTATATGGGGTTCAGAGATTAAAAGTTTCTTAAAGAATCCTCATTTCAAGAAAGAATTAAATAAAAAATCATTAAAAAGTTATTTGACTTTTCAATATTCTGTATTAGATGAAACATTCTTTAAAAACGTATATAGATTAAATCCTGGTCATTATTTTACATTTAAAGATGGAAAACTAAAAATTGATTCTTATTTTGATTTTTCATATACTGAAAGTCAAGTTAATCTTGAACAATTAATAAAAGATATTGATAATCAAATACATTCATCTGTCAAATATCATCGAATTAGTGATGTTAAAGTAGGAGCTTTCCTATCAGGTGGAGTTGATTCTAGTTACATTGTTTCGGTTTTAAAACCGGACACTACATATTCCGTTGGATTTGATTATCAAAAATTTAATGAAACTAATTACGCTAAAGAATTATCTGATATATTAAAAATTAAAAACAAAAGACAATTAATAACTCCGGAGGAATTCTTTGACTCATTAGATAAAGTACAATATCATTCTGATGAACCACATGCTAATCTTTCAGCAGTTCCACTTTATCATTTATCTGCATTAGCAGCTAAAGATGTTAAAGTAGTATTATCAGGAGAAGGAGCTGATGAATTATATGGAGGATATGAATCATATAATCCTACACCAACCTTCTTAAGATATCAAAAAATAGTACCAAAAGGTATTAGAAAAGCCATTAAGAATTTTTCTTTAAATAAAAAATACTTTAAAGGGCAACAATTCTTAATCAAAGCAGGATCAGATATTGAAGATTATTATGTTGGCCAAGCATTTATTTTTGATGACCAAGAAGCAAACGATATTTTAAACGATAAATATAAAACTGATATTGGATTTAGAGATATTACTAAACCATACTTTGATAAAGTAAAAGATAAATCAGATATGGTAAAAAAACAATTCTTAGATATGAATTTATGGCTTCCTAGAGATATCTTGCTAAAAGCTGATAAAATGACTATGGCCCATAGTTTAGAGCTTAGAGTACCATTTCTAGATAAAGTAGTATTTAAACAGGCTTTAACCATACCAAATAAGTTTAAAGTTGATAAAATGTGTCTTCGTAAGGCTAGTGAATTAACTGTTCCAGAAGAGTGGGCTAAAAGAAAGAAAAAAGGATTTCCAGTACCATTTTCTCTATGGATCAGGGAAGAAAAATGGTATAAATGGGTTAAAGATATTCTTAGTGAAGATTATACTAAAGAATTCTTTAAACAAGAAGATGTTTTAAAACTACTAGAAGATCACTATAACAATATAGCTAATAATGGTAGAAAAATATATACTATTCTTTGTTTCTTACTATGGTATAAAAAATATTTTATTGAATTATAGACAATGCTAATGCATTGTTTTTATAATTTGCAATTAAATAATTATTATTGTATAATAGCCCTCACGTATTTATATTAAAAGTTGTGGGGTTTTTATATGAAAGAGGAGTTAAATAAAAAATAATAAAGAAATTATCTATAATAATAAAAGCAACAAAATATATAAAAAAGTTATAAGTAGAAGTAGGAAGGTGTAGTATGAAATTAATTAATAATGAAAAATTCTATAATTATAAGCAAAAACTTATGGATTTAGAATTTAAAATTCAAATGGGTAATGATTTATTAGATGAATACCATGAAATATTAAATGAATTATTATCATATGATTTAAGAAATATTATGCCTTATCAATGGTCAGATATGACAATATTAACAGATGAAAATCATATTGCTGATTTTTCTAAGACAAAAGCTAATATTGATTTTGATAGAATTACGATAAATGGATATGCAAATTTTAAAAAATGTCGAGTTAAAAATGTTAATCGTTTGTTAAGACATACTCAGAAAATGATATTCGATGACTATGTATATGAAAAATATGCATATATGTTCTTATCAGATCTTTTTACTCAAAATATTAAAGATAAATGGAATGGTGGTCAATTAACTTTCGATGAGATAATTAATTTTGATTCTAAACAAATTGGAGAAATAAAGCAAAAGATGCCAGATAGTCATCTAAGTTATAGTTATGAATTTATAAACGATATAACATTTGATAAAGCTTTAGAATTATATCAGTATTCTAAAGATGATTTTAACTTTATATATGAAACGTATAAATGCCTAAGACCTCATATGTTTTCTTCTCCATATGAATTTTATCTGCACAATCAAGTAGAAAAACTGGCTGACCATGTTGATTATGTGACAACAAATGATATATTAAAAGCTAAAATTGTAGGGATTGAACAGGTAATGAACCAGTTACCTGAATCGTATAAAAAAAGACATGAAGAAATATTTTTGAATAATATTGACATGCCAGAAACGATAAGAAATAAGTATTATAGTAAGCAACTTACTATGTCAGATGTAAGAGAAAACGTTGATCTATTTAAAAATTCCGTTTTTATTTACTTCATGACCGATTTAGATGATAGAATAAGAATATTTGCTGAAACAATAGGTATTGAAATATTCCGTTTATTAATTAAATATCATTATGATGTTATCGAATTCTTTGATAATAAATTATACGATTTGCGAAATTATTTTCCTAAATTAGATTCAAATATAACTAAGGAAAGATT